>JBIKSI010000086.1:0-15228 GCA_044348665.1 Crocinitomicaceae bacterium | reverse complement strand
CTTAAAACAAGAATTTATTTCATAGATAATCTGAACTACAATAATCGAAATCAAAATTCTAATTCACTTGTCAGTTACGCCGATTATCAATTTCAGAGGGATTTTGGATCCGATTTCGTTTTAACTACGGGAACATCATTTCAAAACAATCAAGTGAAATCAACTTTGTACGGAAATCATTACTCAAATAACTTATCCTTATATGCTCAACTTGAAAAAAAGTATAAAAAGTTTTATTTTTTAGCTGGTTTAAGAGCGGAATATAACGAACAAGACTCTCAAAGGGGGGATTCAGATTTTTATTTTGGTAAAGATTCAACGCGTTTGCCTGTTTTTCCAATAGTGCGATTGGCAGCAAATTACCAATTGGCGAAATTTACAAAATTGAGACTTTCATTTGGTCAAGGAGTTCGTTATCCTTCCATTGCTGAACGTTATACTTTAACATCAGTAGGAAGTCTGAATGTTTTTCCGAACAAAAATCTACGCAGAGAAGAAGGTTGGGCCGCGGAAATTGGAGTTAAACAAGGTGTTAAATTTGGAAAATGGAAAGGATTATTGGATTTGTCTGCATTTGTGAATGAATATAATAATATGACGGAATTTACTTTTGGTTTCTATTTACCGGATTCAATTCCTCCAAGTCTTGATCCAAATGCAGCGGGGTATTTACCAAAATGGTTTGGTTTTCAGGCTCAAAATGCCGAAAAAGCTAGAATTAGTGGACTTGAATTTTCATTTAATTGTGAAGGAAAAATAAAACAAGTGGAATTGACAGCTTTGATGGGATACACCTATATGAATCCATTAACTTTGAACACCGATTCTCTTTATTTGAATTCCTTTTCAAACGCAAATTCTCGCATGTTAAAATATAGATTTACGCACCTTGCAAAAGCAGATTTAGAGGCTCAATGGAAAAAAATCAGCCTAGGATTCTCAATGCGATATGCAAGTTTCATGGAAAATATTGATTATATCTTTGAAAATCCATTTTTGGGCGTAGAAATTTTGCCTGGATTAAAAGAATACCGAGAAAAATATAACAAAGGCTCCTTGGTTTTTGATACACGAATAGCTTATGAATTTAGCGAAAAACTTCGTTTGGGTTTTATGGTAAATAATGTTCTAAATGCAGAATATACGAGCCGACCAGGAGACATTCAAGCACCTAGAACTTTTCTCATTCAAGTGCAAGCGAAATTTTAATAAAATAATTGTTCACAAAAAAACCCGATCTAATTTCTTAAATCGGGTCAATTTTATTTTAAATTAATTATTTGGGACTTATAATGTTCCACGTTTTTCTTGTTCTCTTTCGATACTTTCAAATAAAGCCTTGAAATTTCCTGCACCAAAACCTCTTGCACCCATTCTCTGAATAATTTCAAAGAACAAAGTTGGACGATCTTCCACTGGTTTTGTGAAAATTTGCAACAAATAACCTTCTTCATCTGCATCAATCATGATTCCTAAACTTTTCAAAGTTTCAATATCTTCTCTCAATTCATGACTGTGGTCCGCCAATCTTCCTGGCACAGCACGGTAATATTCTTCTGGCGGAGTTGATAAAAACTCGATTCCTCGTGCACGTAATTCTTTTACAGTTGTGATTATATCATCTGTAGCAACAGCAATATGTTGAACACCTGGACCTTCATAAAAATCTAAATATTCTTCAATTTGAGAACGTTTTTTTCCTTCAGCTGGTTCGTTGATAGGGAATTTAATTCGACCGTTTCCATTAGACATTACTTTCGACATCAATGCTGAATATTCAGTATGGATTTGTTTGTCATCGAAAGATAAGAAATTCACAAATCCCATCACATCTTCGTACCATTTCACCCACGTGTTCATTTCACCCCAACCAACATTACCAACCATATGGTCGATGAATTTTAATCCAGTTGATTTTGGGTTGTAATCACTTTCCCATTTCACAAAACCTGGCAAAAATTCTCCTTTGTAGTTTTTTCTCTCAACAAACATGTGTACTGTTTCACCATAGGTGTAAATTCCAGCTCTCACAACTTCTCCATGTTCATCCGTTTCAACTGTTGGCTCCAGGTATGATTTTGCACCACGTTTTGTAGTTTCTTCCCATGATTTACGCGCATCCTCGACCCATAAAGCAACAACTTTTACACCGTCACCATGTTTTTTCACATGCTCACCAATTAAACTATCACTTGTTAACGCCGTCGTTAAAACTAAACGAATTTTATCTTGTTTTAAAACATAAGATACGCGATCTTTCATTCCAGTTTCCAAACCAGCATACGCATGTGATTGAAAACCAAAAGCTGTTTTGTAGAAATGTGCTGCTTGTTTAGCATTTCCAACATAAAATTCTACATAATCCGTTCCTAATAATGGTAAAAAATCTTGCGCTCCTTCGAAGATTTTCTCTAAACCATATTCTACATTTTTTATTTCTTTACTCATATTTTTATTAATGTGCTGATTTGATAATTAGCCAATTAGCTAATTTTTTACCACAGCTAATTATTTTTACTTGTTCCAATTATTTTATTTACAATTTTAGAAATTGAAGTTAACTTTGTTAATAGTTCTTCAGAATCGGGATAATGCTTTGATTCCTTACATAAAAGTAACCAAAATTCAGTTTCATCAATTTCTTTTGCTGCGATTTTAAATTTATGAATGAAATCTTTTTTACTTTCTGCATTTTGAGCTTCTTTTGTATTTGCTCCAATACTTGTTCCTGACCTAAAAAGTTGATTACTTAAATTAAATTTTTTTAAGGTATTTAAATTTTCAGTAAAATCAATGATATCCAATGCAAACTCAAATGTTAACTTAACAATTAAATTGTCAGAATATTTTGGATTTTCACTCATTTTTTAGTTTCTATTAAAATTTAAATTTTTATCCAATCAGCTAATCACCCCATCAGCTAATTAGCTAATCAATTTTACTCAACCCAAGATTTATAATATTTCCCATCATCAATTTTCATTGCTTGTTCCGTCACCATTAAAGGTCTAAAAGTATCCACCATAACCGCTAATTCTTGCGTTACAGTTTGTCCAATACTTCTTTCGTAGGCACCTGGCGCTGGACCATGAGGAATTCCTTTTGGATGCAAAGTAATGTGACCTTGCTCAATGTTGTTTCGACTCATAAAATCTCCATCAACGTAATACAATACTTCGTCAGAATCTACATTGCTGTGATTGTATGGTGCAGGAATTGATTGCGGATGATAGTCGTATAAACGAGGAACAAAGGAACAAACCACAAAAGTCGAAGTTTCAAATGTTTGATGCACCGGAGGTGGTTGGTGAACACGACCAGTTATTGGCTCAAAATTATGAATACTGAAAGCGTAAGGGAAATTATATCCGTCCCAACCTACAACATCGAAAGGATGCGTTGCATAAACTACTTCATGAATCATGCCTTCCTTTTTGATTTTAATCAAGAAGTCACCTTTTTCGTCAAATGTTTCTAATTCTGTTGGTAATTTAAAATCACGCTCGCAAAATGGAGAATGTTCTAACAATTGTCCAGAAGAACTTTTGTATCTTTTTGGTGTGAAAAATGGGGCAAATGATTCTACATAAAACAACCTATTTTCGCTTGTTTCAAAATCAATTTGATAAATCATTCCACGTGGGATTATCAAATAATCTCCATATTCAAAAGGAATATTTCCTAGGAAGGTTCTTAATGTTCCTTTTCCTTTATGCACAAAAATCATTTCGTCTGCATCTGCATTTTTGTAAAAATAAGAGCGAAGTGATTCTTTTGGCGCAGCAAGTCCGATGATACAATCTTTGTTCATTAACATTGCTTTTCGACTTTCTAAAAAATCATTTTGAGGACTAACTTGAAATCCTTGTAACAAAAGAGATTTTATATTTTTGTCAATGGCAATTTTTGGAGTTACATCATAAGACTTTAAAATTTCTTTCACTTGAGTAGGACGATGAACGTGATACATCAAGGAAGAATGATTATTAAACCCTTCTGTTCCAAATAATTGCTCATAATAAAGTCCACCATCTTCTTTCCTGAAAATAGTATGTCTTTTTTGTGGGAATTTCCCTAATTTATGATAAATTGGCATGTTTGTTTACTTAAATGTTTACTACTTATTAAATTCGTGATAAAACAGAATCATTCTGGATTACGTTTGATCAAAAACTTAATGTGAGCCAACAAGCCCGTCCAATGTATATACATATTCATAACTGACAAAAATATACTTTAAAATGAATTTTCACAAAAAAAATCCGTTAAAATTTTTACAAATAAAAAAAGTAGGCAAAATTTAAAATGATAATGTTACTTTTGCTCAAATTTTTGTTGTAAAATAAAATGGAAAAAATTTTAGTCATTGGTGCATGTGGCCAAATAGGAACCGAATTAGTTATTGGTTTAAGAAAAGTTTTTGGAAACAAAATGGTCATTGCTGCCGATGTGAAAGTCCAAGAAAACAATATTTTTTTAGATGGTCCTTACAAACAATTAGATGTTTTAAATCGAGAAGAAGTAAGAAATTACATCATTGAAGAAAAAATTTCTCAGGTTTATTTATTGGCAGCACTTTTGTCTGCAACTGCTGAAAAAAATCCAGATTTTGCTTGGAAACTAAACATGGAAGGTCTTTTTACCATTTTAGATTTAGCAAAAGAAGGTCATATTAAAAAAATATTTTGGCCAAGTTCAATTGCTGTCTTTGGTCCAACAACTCCGAGAGATCATACACCACAATACACGATTATGGAGCCATCAACGGTTTACGGAATCTCTAAATTAGCTGGCGAAAGATGGTGTGAATATTACAACAAACAATTTGGAGTTGACGTGCGAAGTATTCGCTATCCAGGATTAATTTCATACACAAGTTTACCTGGTGGTGGTACAACAGATTATGCTGTTGATATTTTCTACCACGCTAAGAAAACTGAATCTTATACTTCCTTTTTAGAGCAAGATTCTGCTCTACCGATGATGTACATGGAAGATGCAATTAGAGCAACGATAGAATTAATGCAAGCGCCTTCAGAAAATGTAAAAATAAGATCTAGTTATAACCTTGCAGGAATTAGTTTTACTCCTAAAGATTTGGCTTCCGAAATAAAAAAACATATACCAAATTTTAATATCAGTTACGTCCCAGATTTCAGACAAAAAATTGCCGATAGCTGGCCAAATTCAATCGATGATTCTGCAGCAAAAAATGATTGGGGCTGGCAAGAAAATTATCAGCTTGAAAACATGGTTGAAACGATGCTTAGACATGTAGATATTTCCAAAATAAATTAATTTTTTTACAAGTTTAATCGAAAAAATAAATATATTTGACGAAATTATTTGGCATAACTATTGCGTATTCAATTTTAGTTTGTATATTTCAACATTGAAAGGTGTTTTTTTGACGCAAATGTACATTTATCAACATAATTTTAATAAGAACAAAATGATTAAATTTTTATTTTTATTACTTTTTTCCTCAACTGCTTTTGGTGCAATGCCAATCGATTTTTCTATTGACCCTTCAATTGTTAATCAAGATGATAAAATCAACAAGAAAGATGCTTCTGGTAAAAAACAAGGGAAATGGATTTACTACGGGAAAGATCGACCTGAGGAAGGTTATCCTATGGAAGGAAAAATTGAGGAAGGTCCATATAAAGACGACCGTAAAGAAGGCATTTGGATTAAATACCACAACGATGGTGTTACCCCAAAATTAAAAGGAATGTACGTAAACCACCGAGCAAGTGGAGCATTTATAAAATACCACCCAAATGGAAAAATAAAAGAGGCTGGTTCATTTAGCAAAGGGCAATATGAAGATTCTCTAAAAAGATACCATGAAAATGGTCAATTAGAATACGAGGCTATTTACAATGAAAGTGGGAAAGAGCAAGGAAAAGTAAAATTTTATTACCCAAATGGTCAAGTAGAATTTGAATATTCTTCTGTGAATGGGGTGCCGAATGGAAAAGCAACTCGTTTTTATGAAAACGGTGATGTTAAAGAAAGTATAGAATTTGGAGCTGATGGTTCTATTTCTAAAAGTGTGAGCAAAGAAATGGTAAACCCAGCTGTGAAAGTGAAAGATCCTGGAGCAAACACTGAAAAAGCACCAGCTATTTCTAAACCAATTGTGAAAGGAGGAAAATTCCAACCAAACGGTTATAACAAAGTGTACAACGATGAGGATGAAATTTGGCAAGACGGTGATTTTAAAGATGGTAGGTTATACAATGGAAAAGTTTACGTTTACGATAGAGATGGTATCTTATTGAAAGTAAAAGTATACAAAAATGGAGTGTACCATTCTGACGGTCAGTTATAATTTCAATAAAAATAAATATTTAGTGAAAGTCGGTCTTTTTTGATCGACTTTTTTCGTTTATTTCAACTAATCTTTGTATTTTTACGCTAAAATAGTTTATCTAAAGCCATGATCCAACTTTTAAAAAAATCAGACTTCAAAACCAATTTGGTTTTCATAGTAAATAAAAAATTTAAATCAGAAGAAAAACTTCCAAGTGTTATTAAAGACGAAATAGATTTGTTTATTAAGTCAAAAAAAGAGTTTGATTTTCTAAAACTTTCTAATCAGTATCTCTTTTTTGTAAAAGAAAATGAAAATGCAGAAAAATTGAGAGTTGCAGGGCATCAACTTAGGACTCATTTGGATAAAAATGAAAAAACAATTTCAATTCATGGTGAATCCAAATCTGTATTAGCTGTTTTAGAGGGCTTTTTGTTATCAAATTATCAGTTCTTGAAATACTTTTCTGATGCAAAGGAAAAAGCTTTCAAACTTGAATCAGTTTCTGTTTTTTCTCCTAGTCAAAAAGAAATTGACAAATTAGAAAACACTATAAAAGCAGTGTATTGGACGAGAGATATGGTCAATGAACCAGTTTCCTATTTAACAGCAACACAACTTTCTCAAGAAATCACAGATTTATGTAAAAATCTTCCTATTGAAGTTGAAGTTTTAGAAAAAACTAAAATTGAGGCTTTAAAAATGGGTGGTTTATTAGCTGTAAACAAGGGTTCTGTGGAAGCGCCTACATTCACCATTTTAGAGTACAAACCGAAAAAAGCAAAAAATAAGAAACCAATTGTTTTAGTTGGTAAAGGTGTTGTTTACGATACGGGAGGCTTAAGTCTAAAATCAACTGCTGGTTCAATGGATTTGATGAAAAGCGATATGGCTGGAGCGGCTTGCATGGCTGGAACAATTTATGCAGCAGCATTGAATGAATTAAACGTTCATTTAATAGGACTTATTCCCGCAACCGATAATAGACCAGGATTAAACGCTTATACTCCAGGTGATGTGATTTCGATGTACGATGGGACAACGGTTGAGGTTTTAAATACAGATGCAGAAGGCAGAATGATTTTAGCTGATGCCTTAGCATACTCTAAAAAATATGAACCTGAATTGGTTATTGATGCTGCAACCTTAACAGGTGCGGCAGTTGTTGCAATAGGTACAAAGGCATCCTGTTTGATGGGGAATGCTGACCAAAAAATCATGGATAAACTTGTTAATTCAGGAACTAAAGTACATGAACGAGTAGTTCAATTGCCTTTTTGGGACGAATATTATGAGGAAATGAAATCGTCCATCGCTGATTTAAAAAATATCGGCGGAAAATATGCAGGAATGATTACTGCAGGAAAATTTTTAGAACATTTCGTTAAAGCTCCTTATATTCACATTGATATTGCTGGACCTTCATTTTTGGAAAGTCCAGAAAATTACAAAGGAAAAGGTGGAACAGGTGTAGGTGTTCGATTATTAACGGATTTTTTAGAATCTATATAACTTGATTTAAAAACAAAATTAAAATGATTCGAGTAGGAATTACATTGGGTGACATGAACGGAATCGGGCCTGAAATCATCATTAAGGCACTGAGAGACAATCGAATTTTACAAGATTTTATTCCAATAGTTTATGGCTCAACAAAGGTTTTTTCTTTTTACAAAAAAGCACTAAACGACGATGAATTTGTATACCAATCGTGTAAAAATGCCGGAGAAGCCGTACAAAAGAAAATAAATATTGTAAATGTTTGGAATGAGGAACTCAAATTTGATGTTGGGAAATCAACAGAATTAGGAGGGAAATATGCATTTTTGGCACTTGAAAAAGCTACCGAAGATTTGGCTGCAAACAAAATTGATGTTCTTGTAACAGCTCCAATTTGTAAGGATGGAATAATAAAAGCAGGATTTCAATTTCCGGGACATACAGAATATCTGGCACATCTATCAGGAGTTGATGACGCGCTCATGCTGATGATAAATGGAGATTTACGTGTTGCACTTGCTACTACCCACGTAGCATTAAAAGATGTTGCTTCTCAATTGTCAAAAGAGAAAATTTTTGTGAAAATTAAACAATTAGAAGCTAGTTTAAAAAAAGATTTCGGACTTATTCGACCTAAAATAGCAGTTTTTGGACTCAATCCACATGCTGGAGAAAATGGGAAAATGGGCGAAGAGGAAACAACAATTATTAATCCAGCCATTCAACAAGCGAAATCTGAAAACATATTAGCATTTGGTCCTTATCCTGCTGATAGTTTTTTTGGTTCAAGCAATTTGAAAAATTTTGATGCCATTTTGGCAATGTACCACGACCAAGGCTTGACAGCATTTAAAGCTTTGGCTTTTGAAGACGGCGTAAATTATACTGCTGGTTTACCGATTGTCCGCACTTCTCCTGATCACGGAACAGCTTTTGATATAGCAGGAAAAAATCAGGCATCGGAGCAATCTTTAAGAAGTGCAATTTATGCGGCGATAGACATATATAAAAATAGACAATTTATTAAAGACATAAACGCTAATCCTTTGGCGATTTCAGGAGGTGTACAAAGTAAAAAACCGCACCACAAAAAGGAAGAAATTGAATGAAAAAGCAAAAAAAATAAAAGTTTTTAACAAGGTATGTTTAATTTTCTTATCTTTGCACCCGCCTTATAGATTTAAGGCACTAAATATAGTATAAAAATGTCGCGTTCTGATTCACAATATAACATTCCATTCGTTGGCTTGAAAATCGGAAAACACGAGTTTGAATATGATATTGACGATACGTTCTTTGAATATTTAGAGTATTCTTTAGTTCAAAAAGGAAAGCTAAAAGTGATTTTAGAACTCGATAAAAAGGAAACAATGTTGCTTGCCAATTATAAGGTAAGTGGAACTGTTACCTCCGAGTGTGATCGCTGTACAGCACCTTTAGAACTAGAAATAATTGGTGAATACCGCTTGATTTATAAATTTGGTTTAGAAGAGGCTGAGGATGAAACCTTGGTTGTTTTGCACCCAGATGAATATCAAATTAATGTGAAAGCACCAATTTATGAGTTAATCATAATTTCTCTTCCAAGTCGCAAAATTCATAAAACTGGAGATTGCGATGAAGAAATGTGGAATTTGGTAAAACAGTATACTGTAAATTCAGAAGATAATGAAGAAGATGAATTTGATTTTAATCCAGATGATTTTGGCTTAGATGACGAGGATTGGGAGGACGATTTGGAGGAGGAAAATCCAGATGACGATGATGAAGACGATGAATCTCCTTGGGAGATATTGAAAAATTTAAATTAACGATTACAAAATAAAGTAAAATGGCACATCCTAAAAGAAAAACGTCGGTTACTAGACGTGACAAAAGAAGAACACATGTAAAAGCAGTTGCTGATAACATCGCAATTTGCCCAACAACTGGTCAGCCGCACTTGTTTCACCATGCTCACTGGCATGAAGGAAAACTTTATTACAAAGGTAAAGTGGTTGCAGAAAAAGAATTAGCAGTATAAGTAATTCGTAACTGATTCTTCTTTTATGAAGATAGGGATAGATATTTTAGGAGGCGATTTTGCTCCTGACGCAAATGTTCAAGGAGCAATTTTAGCAAAAAGTTTACTTCCAACTGAGGCTGAACTCGTATTGTTTGGTGACCAAGAGTTAATTTTGAGTTGCCTTTCAAAGTTTGGTGCTAATCCAGCTGATTATACAGTGGTGCATGCTCCAGACATTATTACAATGCATGACCATCCAACGCGTGCAATTCCAAATAAGCCGAACAGTTCAATTGCTGTCGGTTTTGAATATTTAGCGAAAAACGAAATTCAAGCCTTTGCCTCAACTGGTAACACTGGAGCGATGCTTGTAGGCGCAATTTATAAAATCAATACAATTCCTGGTATTATTAGACCTTGTATTACTTCTGTTTTACCAACAATTAATGGTGGGAATTCCATTTTATTAGATGTTGGATCAAATGCAGATTGCAAGGCTGATGTACTTTATCAATTTGGTGTTTTGGGTTCTTTATATGCTAAAAATGTGTACGGAATTGAAAATCCTAAAATTGGTTTATTAAACATTGGTGAAGAAGAAACAAAAGGAAATCTTTTGACTTTAGCAACGTATAAATTATTTAAGGAATCCGATGAAATCAATTTCATTGGAAATGTTGAAGGAAGAGACATTTTTACAGGAATGGCAGATGTCATTGTTTGCGATGGTTTTACTGGTAACGTTGTGTTGAAAGAAGCCGAAGGAATTTATACCTTAATGAAAAAGCGTGGCATCAAAGATGAATATTTTGATCGTTTTAACTACGAAAATTATGGTGGTACACCAATTTTAGGTGTGAAAGGCAATGTAATCATTGGTCACGGTATTTCAAATGATAAAGCTGTTAAAAGTATGATTGTACATGCATTTGAAGTCGCAAAGTCAGGTTTGGCAACTAAGGTTAACGAAGCATTTAATTAAAGATAATGAGTAAAATTACAGCAGCAATTACAGGTGTGCAAGGTTATTTACCTGATAACATTGTAACGAATCATGATTTAGCAAAAATTGTTGATACTTCTGACGAATGGATTTTGTCACGAACAGGTATTTCTGAAAGAAGAATCATGAAAGATGGTGCCTCCTCAGATATGGCTGCCGGTGCCGTAAAAGCTTTGCTAGAAAAAAAAGGAATTGACCCTTTAGAAATTGAATTAGTAATTGTGGCAACAGTAACGCCAGATTACCCTTTTCCAAGTACAGCAAATGTTGTTTGTGATAAAACAGGAATGACAAATGCTTGGGGATACGATTTGATCGCAGCATGCTCGGGTTTTATTTATGCGTTGCAAACGGGTGCTAAATTCATTGAGGCGGGAACACACAAAAAAGTTATCGTGATTGGTGTTGATAAAATGAGTTCAATCTTAGATTACGAAGACAGAACTACATGTGTCATCTTTGGCGACGGAGCAGGTGCTGTTTTATTAGAACCGAATGAAGAAGGAATGGGAATCCAAGATGCTATTTTGAAAAGCGATGGTTCTGGAAGAAAATATTTAATTCAGCCAGCAGGAGGATCAGCAAATCCACCTACGATTCAAACGGTTGAAGAAAGAATGCATTACGTGAAACAAGAAGGAAAAACTGTTTTCAAATTTGCTGTAACAAACATGGCTGAAGTTTCTGCTGAAATCATGGAAAAGAATAATTTAACAAGTGAAGATGTTGATTGGTTAGTTCCTCATCAAGCGAACTTAAGAATTATTGATGCGACAGCAGATAGAATGGGTTTACCAAAAGAAAAAGTGATGATTAACATTCAAAAATACGGTAATACTACCGCTGGAACTTTACCACTTTGTTTGTGGGATTGGGAAAAGAAATTGAAAAAAGGAGATAATTTAATCCTTTCTGCATTTGGAGGTGGATTCACCTGGGGTGCAGTTTATTTAAAATGGGCTTATAATTCTTAAAAATTATTTATATTTACTCTCGAAAACTAAAAATTATGAATTTAACAGAAATACAAGACTTAATAAAATTTGTTTCTAAATCAGGTGTAACTGAGGTTGAAATAGAGAAAAAAGATTTCAAAATCACAATAAAAGCTGAAAAAGCAAAAGAACAGATTTTTGTTCAAGCGAGTGCTCCACAACAAATGATGCAATCAGCTCCTGCTATTGCTCAAGCGCCTGCAGTTGCTCCTGCAACACCAGCTGCTCCAGTTTCTGCACCAGCTGAAGATTCAAAATTGATTACAATCAAATCACCAATGATCGGAACTTTCTATCGTTCTTCATCACCAGATAAAGATGCTTTTGTTCAGGTAGGAGATTCAATCCAAAAAGGTTCACCAGTTTGTATCATTGAAGCAATGAAATTATTTAACGAAATTGAATCAGAAATTTCTGGCAAAATAGTTAAAGTATTAGTGGATGATGCGACGCCAGTTGAATATGATCAACCATTATTCTTAGTTGACCCATCATAAGTTTAGATTGTTAGATTTTTAGACTGTTCGATAGTTAGACAGTCCAAAAATCCAAAAATCCAATTATCTAATAATCTAATTTTAAAGAGATGTTCAAAAAAATATTAATTGCAAACCGTGGTGAAATCGCTCTTCGTATTATTCGTACGTGTAAAGAGATGGGAATCAAAACGGTGGCTGTTTATTCAACGGCTGATAAAGACAGTTTGCCTGTGCGTTTTGCAGACGAGGCTGTTTGTATCGGACCTGCGGTAAGTTCAAAATCATATTTGTCCATTCCAAACATAATTGCTGCGGCAGAAATTACGAACGCAGATGCAATTCATCCTGGTTATGGATTTTTGTCAGAAAATGCTCGTTTCTCTGAAATCTGTCAAAAACATGGAATTAAATTTATCGGTGCATTGCCTGAACAAATTGATTCAATGGGAGATAAAGCGACTGCAAAAGCGACAATGATTGCGGCTGGAGTTCCTTGTATCCCAGGTTCAGTAGGTTTATTGAAAGATGTTGAAGATGCAAAAGCTCAAGCAAAAAAAATCGTTTATCCTGTTATTATGAAAGCTACCGCTGGAGGTGGTGGAAAAGGTATGCGTATCGTTTGGAAAGAAGAAGATATCGAAAACGCATGGAACTCAACGCGTCAAGAAGCTGCAGCAGCTTTTGGAAACGATGGGATTTACATGGAAAAATACATTGAGGAACCAAGACATATTGAAATTCAAATTGCGGGAGACCAATACGGAAATGCTTGCCACATGTCTGAAAGAGATTGTTCCATCCAACGTCGTCACCAAAAATTGGTAGAAGAAACTCCTTCTCCATTTATGACAGATGACTTGCGAGCAAGAATGGGTGAGGCAGCGATTAAAGCTACGAAAGCTGTAAATTACGAAGGTGTTGGAACTGTAGAATTTTTAGTAGATAAAAACCGTGATTTTTATTTCATGGAAATGAATACAAGAATTCAAGTGGAACACACAATTACTGAGGAAGTTATTGATTTTGACTTAATTAAAGAACAAATTAAGATTGCCGCAGGAATTGCCATTTCAGGAAAAAATTATACGCCACATTTACATGCAATCCAGTGTAGAATTAATGCGGAAGATCCATTTAATGATTTCAGACCAAGTCCAGGAAAAATTACTTCCTACCATTCACCTGGAGGACATGGTGTAAGAATTGATACGCACGCTTATGCTGGTTATACAATTCCACCAAATTACGATTCAATGATTTCAAAATTAATTGTTGTTGCACAAACACGTGAAGAAGCAATCTTAAAAATGAAACGTGCTTTGGACGAATACATCATTGAAGGTGTAAAAACAACGATTCCTTTTCACCAAAAATTGATGAATAACGCAGATTTTAATGCAGGAAACTTCACTACAAAATTCATGGAGACATTTGAGTTTTAAGTGTTGAAAAAATAATATTTGAAAGCCACAAATTCTATAAAGTTTGTGGCTTTTTTAATTTTTGTTCAACAAGTTTTAAACGTTTTCCGCCAAAAAACACATAAATACGAATTTTTGGAATCTCATTCTTATTTCTTTGCTCAATTTTATATGAATAAGAAATATTAGAAAAGCTTGATAATTTATTGTCTCGAATAAAATCAATTTTAAGTAATTCCTTTTTTATTAATTCACTAAATTCAATTTCGTTGTACAAAGCAACTGGAAATTCTTGCTCATTTTTTCTAAAAAATAAATGTATTGAGCTTCTTGAATCTTTTTCATTAAAGTGACATTTCCCTTTGAATTTGCTAATCGGAATTTGAACAGAATAAGCATTGATAAGTCCAAAATTTGTGTTAAAATAGGGCAAAGCACGCTCAAAAAATCGTTTAATTTTCCAAAATCTATTCCATCTAAATTTTTTATGATAAAAATAGTTCTCTGTAATTACAGCAAAATCATGTAGAATTTTACTTGAATACAAAGTGTCTTTCTTTTTTTTCGCATTCACTAAAGAATTAAAAAATACATTTTCCAATTGAACATCAAAATTAGATTTGATATTTATTTCATTTGAATCAAGAGGACTTGCTTTAATTTCTGAATAAAAATCTTGACGATTTACGATTTCTGTCAACTTTTTTATGCAAAATTTTCTTTGTCCAATCAAATGAAAGGATAATAATATGCTGATTAATATGGATAAAATTTTCATTAGTCCAAAATACTTTTCCTAATTTCTTCCTCGGTCAAACCTACTATTGAAAAACGTTTGACGTTTGGAACAGATTGTCCATTTTTTAATTTGGTCCAAGATTTCACCACTGCAATTTCGAGGGAATTTAAAACATAAAAAAAGATTATTTTCTTAAACAAATATTGTGGGACACGTGAAGATTCAGATTCTAAATAAGTGTTATCAGAGCTAATAATTATTCTAGTTGTGCTTGGAACAAAAAGTTTTACATTATTTTGATCTCGCATTGAGTCAGCAGCAGCAATATAATTTGCTGGAGGATTTCTATAAAAATAATCGCAATTTACTAGACCGAATTTTTGAAGTCCAAATTTTGTTCGCTCATTTGATAATCGCAGAGAAGGATTTAAAAGCTCATTTGCTCGTAAAATTCGATTTAAATCTGCGAATTTATTTCTGTTTTTTTCAAAATGAAGTTTTGCTTTATCAATTTCTGCTTGATTTTTTTCTTCATATCTTAAATACTTTCTGTAAAAATCATAATTTTCTTTTTGGTAATTTTTGAGGCTTTTCTTTGATTCAATAATTAATGGAACATCGAATTTTTTTCCTTTATAACTAGGGTCTGCTGAAAAAGTCAGACCCTAATTTGAACTAGATTTGAGTATTTCCTATTAGAAAAATAATTTTGGTGAATACTCAAAATTTTTGAAAGGATAATTTTTAGGCAATACTGTACTAGCTCA
>JBIKSI010000085.1:0-15244 GCA_044348665.1 Crocinitomicaceae bacterium | reverse complement strand
AATCTTTAATTAGTTTCCTTCTGCATTGAAGAACAAAAGCTACAAATAATTCTAATCCATATGCCAGCTATATGCTAATGAAGGATTTATCCAAATTGCTTTTTAATTCCAAATTCAATTCTGACATAAATCAATGGGAAAAAATTCCCGTTGAAAAAATTAATAAAGCCGCAAAATCTTTGTATGAAAAGAGCGAAGAAATCCTCCGAAAAGACAATAAATTGAGCGAAATAATCTAACTCGTTTCTCAAAAGTAAGTTAGATAACAATGGATAATTTTGTTAAAAATCTGATTTTTTCTCAAGTTCAGCAAATAATTTTGAAAATGTTGGAGTGGAAATATTTAGTTTTTCTCCTTCGCTGAATACATATCCTGTCAGTGTTTTTAGTTCGGTTTTTTGTTTTTTATTTTTAAAATCAGAGTGCATCGAAGAGGTAGTTTCAAATGGTAAGGATTTAAGTTTCATCAATGTTTTTTCTTGGATATCGTCTGAGATGAGAATACCTTTGGCCTTCGCTAATTTTTGTACCTCGTCTATCAATTGGCAAATTGTTTCAAGACATTTAATATCTGAAAGAATTTCTCCAATACATTTATTATAATAGCTAGTTGCCGTCGCTGTTGGGGATAAAAAAATAAATTTCTCCCAAATTATTGTTGAAATGTTTTCAGAAAATGTTGCGTCTATTCCAGCTTGAGTTAATATTTTTTCAAATAAAATTAATTTCTCAGAATTAATATTTTCCGCACCAAAATAAAGGGATTGAATATTTCCACTATTTTCAATTACTCCATCTTGTTTTAATCGGGAAACAATATAAACGCAAGCTTCAAGTACTAAATTGTTAGGATAGATTCTTTTTATTTTATCTTTATTGTCAACACCATTCAGTAATGGAAGAATCACTGTGTTTTGATCAATACAGGGTTGTAATTGTAATGTTATAGCTTCAATATCATAACTTTTGCTGCATATTAGAATAAAGTCAGCAATTCCAATTTCAGAAGGATTGTCCGTCGCAATCTTCGGTTTTGCAATGAATTCATCTTTTCCTTTTATGATTTTCAAACCATTTTTTTGAATTTCTTTTAAGTGTGAACCACGAGCTAGAAAATTGATTTCAATGTTTTCAACATCTGCATAATAGTTGGCTAATGAACCACCAAAATAGCCCCCAACTCCACCAATTCCTGCAATAATTATTTTTGTTTTCATTTGCTTATTTAATTCTTTTTTTATGACCTAAAAATAACTTCATTTTGTAAAATCTTTTTAGCTATTTGAGTTTCTCAAAATTGTTTTTCAAAGGTCTTTCCGTTAAATTTGAATACATTCCCATCCGCTAAGCCTAACCACAAAACGTCATTTTTATCCTTGTAAATGCACTGAACAAAGTCATTTGTTAGACCATCTTTTTTTGTATAATTAGTCATAGTTTTTCCATCATATTTCCAAGCTCCACTATCCCTGTCTCCAAACCAAATATTTCCTTCTGAATCTTCTTCAATTGCAAAGACGTGTTCTAAGGTTCCTGGTTTTGATTTATCTCCTCGTCTTGTACTCGTTGGATGAATTAGATGATGCTTTTCAGAAAAATTAATTGTTGTTTCACCTTCAATTAGCAGTACGCCAATCCCATTATTTCCGATCCAAATCCGACCTTTTGAATCTGCTAAAACACCTCGTATATGCAATAGATCATTTTCTTTAAGTTTTATATTATCATGTTCAAAGATATTCACTTTCTTTCCGTCATAATTAAAGAGCGCTGCATAAGTTGCAATCCACACTTTACCGTCTTTTGCCTCTGAAATATCGGTTACACCATATGTATTGTAAGGATCTTGATTTTTTGGTTTTGGAAAAATTAGGTAGTTTATATTCTTTCCATCAAAGCGATTAATTCCCTCTTCTTCACCGGCATAAAACCAGAAATCTCCATTTGTCTCATTCCAATCAACAATTGGTTCCTTCGTATTTGTTGAATGATTTGTAAACTTTTTCCCATTATAAATACTTAATCCTCTGGCAGTTGAAATCAAAATGTTTCCATTTTTATCCTCCTGTATTGATCGGATTTGATTGTTTAATAATCCTTCATTTGTTGTAAAATACTCAGCTGTTTTTCCATTGTATTTGAATGCTCCTCCATTGTGAATCCCGAACCAATAGTTTCCTTTGCTGTCTTGAAATATCACACTTATTCCAGCACCAAATTTTAAAGTGTCTGATTTAGTTGAACTTTGTTTTTCAGACGTATCAATTTCTTTGTCATTTGAATTCATTTCAACGCAAGACAAAATTATAGGGAATAAGAATAATAAACATTTCAAAATCAAATGTTTTTTCATTAGATATAGTATCATCTTTTTCTGGGGGGAATGTCTTTGTTTATTTCTAAAAATCTGTTTTTTTCTATTGGTTTATAAATTTTATCCATACTTTCAGGATATTTGTCTAATTGTGCTTTTGGTCGTGTTGGCCTTTTTTCAAAACCACCGCCACAATTTGGACAAACATTTTTTAAAACTTCTTCTACACACTGAAAACAAAATGTACATTCATAACTGCAAATCATGGCTTCATCTGATTCGTTTGGTAAACTTTTATCGCAGTTTTCACAATTTTGTCTAATTTCTAACATTCCATTTCGACTTAGTTACTATTTAAAGTACATTTTTCAATTTCTTCTGTTTCAGTATCAAAAACTAAAACCCCTTCAGATTTATCGTCCAATTGACCAACTAATTCTCCTTTTTTATTCCACACAGAACTCTGACCTACGCTTAAAAAATTGTCACAAAAACCAACAGAGTTTGCCATTAAAATAGGCATTTCAAATTGTTTTGCAATTAAAGGATAATGATGGTAGGCTTTATCAACTCCCATTGCTGGTTTTGCAACGCTTGCTAGATAGAGATTGGCGCCCAATTTAAAAGCTTGTTCAGCATGATTGAGTTGTAGACTTTCAAAACAAATGGCAGGAGCAATTTTTAGCGCCCCTGATTTAATAATTAGTTGATCTTTTCCTTCTTCAAAAAAAGGGAATTCGTCTGAATGTAATAGTTGCTTTGAATAAACTTGTCTTGGCTTGTTGGGTTCAAAAATAATCATACTAATTTTGATTTTCGTACCCGAAATAGTTGGTGCCCCAAGTCCAATAATTATGTCGTTTTCGTCACTTACTTGCTGAAAAACGGCTAATCGAGAATCGTTTTCATTTAAGGCCAATTCTTTTGCAAGTTCTGGCTCATATCCTGTTAATGAAAGTTCTGGGAAAAAAATTGCCTTCGCATTGTGTTTTATTGCAAGATCAATAAATTGCAGATGCAAATCGATATTAGCAGAAATATTTCCTTTTACAGGCGATGTTTGTGCGACGCAAATTTTCATTTATTCTCTACCTGACAAGTTGGATTACATCTAACCTCAAAATTTACAGAATTTGCGATATAACAAATATCATGAGCTTTGTGATGTAACTCGATTGCCTTTTCAACCATGCCTTCTTCTGCCACGTTAAAAATTGGATTTAACACGATTTCCTTAAAACTTCCTCCTCCAGTTGCATTTTCTAGCATAATTCCTGTTGCGTGGTCGGTATAAGAAGTGATCACAATTCCTTCCAAGGAGCAAACATACAGGTAGGAAAGCATGTGACAAGAAGAAATCGCAGATACCAGCAAATCTTCTGGGTTTAATTTTGTTTTTTCACCCACATGAGGATTATCTGTCGTGAGGAATAATTCTGGTTTCCCTTGGATGGTAACGGTGTGACTGCGGTCGTAAGTTCGGACATTTTTTGTGCCTTCAACACTGTTTCCTGTCCATTCCGCGGTAAGTTTATACGTATGTTCGTGTGCCATCTTGTTTTATTTTTTATTGCTCTTCAATAATTGAGTTGCCTTTGGATTTATCTCCAGAAGTCCATTCCCAACTTTCATGAAGACGAATTTTTCCATTTGGAAGGGTTTCTGGCGTTGATGTGCAAATTCCTGTCATTAATTCACCGTTTTCATTTACTTGGTGATAGCGCATGTCTATATTTCCTGCATCGTCAACAAGTGCAATTAGATGACCGTATTTAATTTTTCCGCCAGAATATTCAGATGTAAGAATATTTCCAACTTGCTTATAATGAAAAAGTGTTTCGTTCGAAGTTTCACCGTTTTCAGTGTTGCTAATTGGTCTAAATTTTTTTTCGTGATAATTCATATTATAACGTTTTTTTAATCTACATTTTCACCACTTTGATGCGTTTACTTTTTAAACTTGCCGTTTCAATTTCTAAAAAGTAAATTCCTGGAGCCTCATTTAACTGAAATTCAATTTCATTTGTGTTGTGATAGTTTTTGCTTGAAAGTAATTTTCCTGCCACATCTAATATGCGTACACCAAATTCTTCTCCAAAAGTTTCCACACTAATAAAAATCAAACCCTCACTTGGATTTGGAAAAACTTTAAGTTTCATTGCAGTTGACTCATTTAAACCAATTAAAGGTTCATCTATCACTGTTACCGTGTAATTTTCTGAACTACTATTTCCACTTACGTCTATAGTTGTAAGAATGACATCGTAAACTCCAATTGCATTGAAGGATGAAGGAGTTACCGTTTGAGTAAAAGTACAATTATCCGAACTATTAGTGTTAATTTGAGCAGCAGTAATGATTGCTGGATTGCCATTCGCTAAATTTACAGTGATGGATTGTCCATTTGTAATCGGTGAAATCGTGTCGAAAACTGTAATGTTTGCTGTTGTTGTAGATGTGTTTCCAAAATTATCGCTTACACTTAAAGTTACTTGATTTGAACCAAGATCTGAACAATTAAAACTTGTCTGATTAATCGTCATTAAATCAATGCCACAATCGTCGCTAGATCCATTATTTACTTGAGTGGCAGTTAAGGAGGCTATACCATTTGCGTTAAGATATAGATTTAAATCTTGTGCAACAGCGATTGGGAAAACACTATCAATTACTGTAACAATGACATTTGATGAAACTGAATTCCCATTTACGTCTTCAGCTGTAAAAATTATGGTATTTGGTCCTGAATCTGCACATGAAAAATCATATTGAGAAAGGTAGATGGTGTCCAAGGTGCAATTATCACTGGTTCCATTATCAATCTGATTGGCTGTTATTGAAGCGTTTCCATTTTCATCTAAATATACAGAAATACTTTGCGTCTGAATACTCGGATCTTGATTGTCAATTACAGTGATCGTGGCAGTGCAGACACCTAAATTCCCAACTAAATCAGCAACGGTCAACTCTACTGGGATTTCTCCAATTTGAGAACAATCGAAGGTAGATTGTGAAAGAGTATAACTAACAATTCCCATATTATCAGTACTATTGTCATCAACTTGCATGGCATTCAAGGTGGCTAGACCATTTTGATTTAATTGTAAAGTCACATCGTTACATAAAGCAATTGGAGCTTGTGTATCCGTAAATGGCGATTCAATTGCACCACAATCCACAATTAATTGTTGAATTCGCACATTATTCATTAAATCTAAGTCAAAATCTTGGCTGTAAAGGTTGTTCCCATAATTAACAGCAGGCGAACCTTCTTGCAAAGAATAATCAAAAGAAGAAGCATCGAATGGAGCCATTGCTAATGTTCCAGGATTTACAAAAAGAGGATCTAAGGTTGAAATGTTAGTTCCGGAGGCGTAACCATTTTCAATAATTGAATTACGAACTGTATTTCCGCTGTCAATTTGAACATTTAAGTCAGAATTGGTATTTCCAAAAATAATGCAATTTGAAATAATCATTGCTGAATTACTCTGGTAAATTGCCTCGGCAGTAACATCGAAAGTGGTATTATGTTTATTGTGACAAATCGTAACATTGGTAAGCGAAGATGAATTTACGCCAGAAGTATAGGAACTAATAATTGAACTTGTTCCATCAGGTACTTGGTTTCCAACGATTAAAGAATTGTTTATTTGGAATTTAGTAGGACCATGAGAAACATTAATAATGTCACCATGTGTTGTTGAGGTATTACTTGAAACTAAATTTCGTTCCATCACCAGTTCAATTCCGTCAAAATTAATAACTGCTCCTTGTCTTGAGTTGTTTCCAATAAATTTACAATCGTACAAGTAAATTTTCGCATTCGAAACATTAGCTGAGTAAATCGCTCCACCACCGTAATTGTAGGAAGAATTATATAAAAACTCACAATTATTAAAAATTGTATTAGAATTATCGATAATCATTCCTCCACCAGAGTGATAAGCGTAATTATTGTACAAAATAGTATTGTTTATGGTAATTTGTATCCCAGGGTTATTATAAGCATAAATTCCAGCCCCACTGCCCGAACCTGAGCCGTCATACCCCGAAACTACTCTAAAGCCATCAAAGGTAAAAGGCGTTGAAAAATTTTGAATTTTTACAATTTTTCGTGTGTTGTCTGTGTTATCTCCTATGGCACCAATATCTCCCGATAAATAAGTTGGATTTGCATCAATATTGCGTTCAGAAATTTCGTTTTCTGTTCCGTTAAATCCTCCGTAGATATCCACTCCATTTTTCATTACAAAGGATAGATTTCTATCAGTTGTTTGGGTTGGTTTATAAGTTCCAGAAGCAACCCAAATATCATCGTTGATAAATGCAATACTCAATGCTGTTTGCAAATCTGTATAGGCATTTGTCCAACTTGTTCCATTATTAGAACCTGTTGCGTTCACATTTACATAAATGATTGCAGCGTAACTTTTCTGCGCTATAAAAGCGAAGCTTAACAAAAAGATTAATTTATTCATTATTTTTATTTTTTTTTGTAAAATAGGACCAAACTTATTTTTCGTACGATTTTTTCAATTCATTGATCATCATTTCGCTTTCCTTATCGTAATGTATGTATGTTGAATCTAAGTGGTAAAGATAAGATTTTTTGTCATATTTATAGACTCTGACAAAAAGTTTTGAAGGGTTGTAAGCTTCAAATTCCTCCGATGAAAAAATTGACCATAATCCGTTTTCAGAAATTTCAAATTCTACATTTTTTAAGTAATCCATTAAAGCCAAAGAGTAGTGGTTTTCATATTGCTTTAAAAATAGACCAAAAACACAAGCACCTGTCCCACAAGCTCCCAGATCAATTATTATATCTTCTTTTCCATCTGCATTGAAATCTCCATATTTAAATACTTGAATTGTAATGTTACTGTCAGGTAGTGAAAAATTTGAATTTTCAGGAGGGAAAATTTGATAAACATCTTCTTTGCCTTTTTTCTTTAGAACAAATAAACTATCGCGGTCAACTTTTAAAACTGATGAAGTTAGCTGCCTTGATTCCAAGTGTTCTTTATAAAATATGATATTCTTTTTGCTTTGCATTAAAATAAAAATCAAGAAAAAGAAAGCTAGGAAATTTGCCATTTAAAATTTGTAAATTAAATGTAAATATAAAAATTTAAGTTATAAAAGCTTAACCAATAATATACTTTGTGATAAATGACCTTTAGATAGTGACTAAACAATAAGGAATATCGAAAAATCTGAACAACAAAAGTTGATTGCATAATTAGGAATTCAGCAATTTTTTTACGTAAGATGAGGGATTTTTTTAAAGGGAACGAATTTCTTTAGGTAAAATGGTGTCAAAAATCGATTTAGCTTTTCAAGATTCAATCCCTTTTTTAAACAAATTTTTGCCTAATTTTTCTTATTTTTGAACAATTAAATGTATTGTATGAAATCAAGTTTTTATTTATTATTGTTCACTTTTTTGTATTTTACTGGGTTTTCTCAGAACCTTCAAAAGCCTTCAGCCACAGAAATTCAATCTTTACCGCTTTGGGCGCAAAAAATGTATAGCGAAAATCCAAATGTTTGGGAAGTGGATGCTTTATATAAAAACTACTACCGAGAACATGCATTTGTGAAATCTTATCACACACAATATTACAAACGTTGGAAAAAAAGAAATGTCAATCAAGTAGACCAAAGTGGATTTATTTCCTTGAATGATACAGATTCTAAAACAAAAGAAAAACTAAAAAACACAAACAAAACAACAGGATGGTCGCTTGTAGGACCCATACATCATCATCAAGAAAATGGACAACAAGGCTCAGGACAAAGTAATATTTATGCCTTTGATCAATGTAAAACAAATCTCTCCGTACTTTATTGTGGAACTGAACCTGGTGAAGTGTACAAAAGTATCGATGCTGGCGAAAATTGGTTTTGTGTTTCTATGAGCGAAAATTTTGGAAGTGGTGTCACGGCTGTTGAAGTGAGTCCAACAAATGCGAATGTTGTTTTTGCCGGTGGAAATGCTGGCATATTTCGTTCGGTAGATGGTGGCACAACTTGGTCAAACACCTTGCCTTCCAATAACCTAGGAGTAAACGAAATTTTAATCAATACTGCTGACGAACAGGTGGTTTTTACTGCAACAGACAAAGGTTTGTATCGCTCTGCAGATGGCGGCTTAAACTGGACCTTGCTATTCAATAACAAAACGTACGACATCAAGGATAAAGCCAACGATCCTAGTATTTTGTTTCTGTTACGAAATAATTCTGGCTTAAATATATGTGAATTCTATCGTTCATCTGACAGCGGATTAACTTGGAACATTCAATCTACTGGTTGGTATAATTCTACCGAAGTGGGAAGAAATGATGGAGGTGGAAGATTGGCCGTAACTCCAGCTGATCCGAACAGAGTATATGCTTATTTGATTGGTGAAGCGAAAACGAATGACTTTGGATATATTGGCGTTTACAAAAGTACCGACGCTGGAACTTCTTGGACTTTGCCAAATAGTCCTGCGGGGGGACCATACTCAGATACGCATCCAAATTTAGCAATTGGTTCACCTGATTGGACCTACCACCAAGGCTTTTATAATTGTGCGATTTTATGCTCAGAAACAAATCCTGATGAAATTATTGTTGGTGGTTTAAATATATGGAAATCAACGGATGGCGCAAGTACCTTTACAGGTGTGAGTGGATATATTGGTGGTCCACTAAATTTGCATGTTGACAATCAAGATTTTAGAGTGATTAACGGAAACTATTGGTACACGACTGATGGTGGGATTTATGCTTCAACTAATCTGTTAGAAACCCAGCCCGATTTCAAAATGAAAGGTTTAAATGGAGTTGAATTTTGGGGCTTTGGAACTGGATGGAACGAAGATGTGTTGGTTGGAGGATTGTATCACAACGGAAATATTGCCTACCATCAAAACTATGGGTCAGGAAATTTTCTTGAACTCGGTGGTGGCGAAGCTCCAACAGGTTATGTGAATCCTGGAAACAATCGTAAAACTTATTTTTCGGACATCAGTGGGAAAATAATTCCTTTGAACTTAAATGATCCGATTTCCTCTTTTGGCTCTGGAATGTCTCCAAATGAAAGTTACTGGGCAGCAGAATCAAGTGAAATGGAATTTCATCCAAATACATACAACATTGCTTTTATTGGAAATGAGAATAAATTGTGGAAAACTACTGATGGCGGAGCAAGTTACACCTTACTTTACACTTTCGGAACCAACGCCAATAATCAAGTGAAATACATCGAAATTGCTTCAGATAATCCGAATGTTATTTTCTTAAATCAGCAGCCTGAAAATGGAAACACAGGAACCCTTTGGAAAACAACTGACGGTGGAATTTCTTGGACTTCCCAAACAATTCCTTCAGGGAATAGCAGAAGAATGTTATTGGCATTAAACCCTGCTAATTCTAACGAAATTTTTATCGCTTATCCAGATGTAAATGCTGGAAACAAAGTTTTTCGATCACTTACGGGTGCTCAATCTTGGACAACTTATTCTGATGCCACTTTAAATGGTGAAAACATCCAGAGTATGGCATACATTACCGGAACAAACGGTGGATTGTATGTTGGAACAAATGAAGCTATTTATTACCGAAATGCATTGACAGCATGGACTTTAGACAATCAAAATTTACCAACTTTTACCAATACCAATATTTTGAAACCTTTTTATCGCGATGGGAAAATCCGTGTTGCGACTTACGGTAAAGGAATTTGGGAAGGAAATTTATTTGAAGCTCCAAGTACAGTTGTTGCACGAATTATGGTAGACAAATTGGTTCAAGATGCAAGTTGCTCTGTTGATTCATTTTATTTCGACGATTATTCCTTTTTGAATCATCAAAATGCAACTTGGGATTGGAGTTTTCCGACAGGTTTACCTTCCAATTCAAACAATAGGAATCCAAGTGTGTATTTTGGAACTGCCGGAAGTCATTTGGCAATTTTGACCATTACAGATCAATTTGGTAACACAGATACTGATTCAATCACTGTTGATTTGAATTTTATTAGCTCACCAACAATCATCCAAGAAGGTTTTGAAAATGCTTTTTTACCTTACGGCTGGAGTCAAGTTGCAGAGCCAAATGCTGGTTCATGGACCAATTCTAGTGATGCTGGAGGTTTTGGAGCTTCTTCTAAATCTGCCATTTTTGATAATTTCAATACTGATTCTCAAGGAAAGTCCAGTGATTTATTGGTGAATTTTCAAGTTCCAAATGCAGCAGAAATGTTTTTAAGATTTGATGTTGCACATGCACCTTACGGTGGCCAATACATTGACACCTTGGAAGTATTAATTTCGGCTGATTGTGGCGAAAGTTTTAGTTCTGTCTACAAAAAAGCAGGTGCTCAATTGGCTACAGCGCCCGAATTTCAAGAATTTTTCACTCCAACTGCTACCCAATGGCGAACGGATAGTTTGAGTCTTACTGGTTATGAAGGTGATTTATTGGTGAGTTATAGAAACATTGGATATTATGGCAATGTAATTTATTTAGATAATGTAAATATTTCAAGTTCTGGAACAGCAAAACTTTCTGAAATTGAAAACAAATTAGAACTATTTCCTAATCCAATTTGTGCTGGAAATTGGATTACCATTAATTCGAATTCAAATGAAAATTATAAAGTTAAATTAATGGATGCAAAAGGGAAAATTGTATTTCAAAGAAAGATTGAAAACAATGGATTTGACGTTCCCGTATATATTAAACAAGGCGTTTACATACTTCAACTTGAAAGCGAAAATCATATTTGGAACAGGAAGTTAGTTGTTAATGAATGAAAAAATAGTGTTTTTTTTATTTTAATATTTTAGCAATCACCCAATTTTAGATTTTTTTCTTACAAAACATTTTTTCTTTTGTTAACTTTGTATTCTTACAATTTAAAATGAAAAAATTATACAAATTTTTATTAAACAAACTTCCTAGACCTTTATTGATTCGTCTGAGCTACGTTTTTAGACTTTTTGCGCCTTATCTATACAAAGGGAATAAAGTTGAATGTCCAGTTTGCGAAAGGCAATTTAGTAAGTTCTTGTCCTATGGTTCGGATATTGCTCATCGTGAAAATGTTTTGTGTCCTTACGATTTAACGCTTGAAAGACACCGTTTGATGTGGTTGTATTTAAAAGCTGAAACAAATTTTTTCTCAAAAGATAAAATTGAAGTACTTCACATTGCTCCTGAACAATGTTTTTATGATAAATTTAAAAAACAAGAAAATATTAATTATTTAACGGGTGATTTGGTTTCCCCTTTAGCGGATTTACATTTTGATTTACACCATATTCCATTGGAAGACAATAAGTTTGATGTAGTTTTTTGTAATCATGTTTTGGAACATGTGGACGACGCAATGCAGTGTATGAAAGAATTAAATCGCGTTTTAAAAGTTGGTGGTTGGGGAATCATGCAGGTGCCGCAGGATTTTACCAGAGATGAAACGTATGAGGACAAAAGTATTACATCTCCTGAAGAAAGAGAAAAACATTATTGGCAAAAAGATCACGTTCGCTTATTCGGAAAAGACTATCCAGAATGGTTGCGAAAGGCAGGTTTTGATGTACAGGAATACAAGCCAAGTGAACATTTTGATGCAACATTCATTGCCAAAAATCGTTTAATGGAAAAGGAAATTTTGTACATTGCAAAAAAAATCTAATCGATGAAAAAAATAATCGCTTTTGTTTTCATAAACGTGAATTTGTTATTGTTCAGTCAATCAAATTTACGCTTGCAACTTACTCCCAAAGTAGAAACAAATCAAATTACCTTGAATCAAATAGTAAACGTGCATGGTAAAAAGGTGCTTTTAGATCATTTCAATTATTATCTTTCAAATTTGCATGTCTTTTATGATGGCAATCAAGATCTTGATTTAAGCGATACCGTTTTTTTAGTGAAAGCAAATAATTTCATCCTTGATTTAGGAACACATACTGTTCAAAATATTGAAAAAATTACTTTTGGAGTTGGTGTGCCACAAAATCTAAATCATTTAGATATTTCTATTTATCGAGACAATCATCCCTTAGGGTTTCAAACTCCGTCCATGCATTGGGGTTGGGCTGCAGGATACATGCACATGATTATTGGTGGAACGGCGGATTCTAACGAAGATCAAACACCAGATGCTTATTTTGAACTGCACAATTTAGGTGACGTAAATTATCATCAAGTGGAAGTGCTAGTAAGTGAATTGAATCTAGTTGAAAATCAAAAAGATATCTATGTTGATTGTAACATTGATACTTGGTTGAGCAGCATAAATCTTGGAACAGTTGATATTAAACATGGTGAAACGGATGAAAACATGACGGTTATGTCTAATCTTTTATCATTTCCTGTATTTACAAGTTCTACGAATGCAACTATTTCCGAACAAGCAAAAAATAGTGGCCAAGTTAGTTTTTTTGTTTCCAACGATGAACTGAATCTAAATTGGTCAGACATTTTTGGAGCTGAAAATATGTTAATTACTGATTTACAAGGAAAAATTATTTTCAATAAAAAACAGATAGGAATTCAAGGATCTCAAATTCTTAAATTGCAAAATAGAGGGATCTATTTCGTGAATTTCTATTCAGAAGCTGGAAAATTGTTAAACCAAACAAAATTGAATTTCTAAGTGAAAAACAGAATTTTGTCATCGACTTTTTTCTTTTTTCTTGTCATAATTTCATGTTTATTTTTCACCAAATGTTCTACCTCAAATACTGCTGAGATTTCTATCTTGGGCGCAATAAATTATCCCTTAGACAATCTGAACTCCGAAGAAAAAGTTGAATTAGGTAAAAAGTTATTTTTTGATAAACGACTTTCGAAAGATGAAACCGTTTCGTGTGCCACTTGCCATGTTCCAAGTTTGGCATTTACAGATGGAAAAGAAACAAGTGACGGAGTTTTTGGTAGAAAGACAACACGCAACGCTCCAAGTATTCTAAATGCTGCTTTTTTGCCTAAAATAATGTTTGATGCGGAATTGCCGACTTTAGAAATGCAAGTGATTGTGCCCATTCAAGAGCACACTGAAATGGGAATGAATATGAAGGAATTGATTCTGAAATTACGTGCTATTCCAGAATATCGTGATGCTGCAAAGGAGGTTTTTAACCGAGAATTTGATCCGTGGGTCTTGACAAGAAGTATTTCTGCTTACGAGCGCACTCTAATTTCTGATGCATCACCATTTGATTTATTCTATTATAAAAAACAAAAGAAATCATTATCCAAAAGTGCGCAACGTGGTTGGAAAATCTTTTCAGAAGACTTGTATTGCACCAAATGTCATTCCTTGCCTAATTTTACGACATTTAAAGCAGAAAATAACGGTTATACCACACTAGAATCAGAAGATTTGGGACGATTCCGAATCCATTTTGATTCAAGTGATGTCGGGAAATTTAAAGTGCCAAGTTTAAGAAATATTAGTTTGACAGCGCCATATATGCACGATGGTAAAATGAAAACTTTGAATGAGGTAATAGATTTTTATGAGCAAGGAGGAAGAAAAGTGTACAATCAAAGTGAGATTATTAAGCCGTTTAAACTCAGCTCGCAAGAAAAACTAGATTTAATAGAGTTTTTGAAATCTTTGGAAGATGTTAATCCAAAGTATAAATAGAGATTTGATTTTAGTTTGTGAAAATTGGTAAAATCCGCAGCGCAAATCAGGGTTTATTTTCGAATAAAATTTTCTTTTTTTAGTTCAAACCAATTGCACATATTACCTTCATAATCAAAAAGTTCTATGAATTCAAAGCCCAGTTTTTCTAAGACATGAATTGACTTTTCATTTTTAGGGTCTGTTAATGCATAAATTGAATTGATTGGTAAATTTTCAAATCCATATTTTAAAATAGCTAATGATGATTCTGTGGCATAGCCTTTTCCCCAATGTTTTTTCTTGAATCGGTAGCCATGTTCATAGAAATTGCTGTGCTTGTTTAATGGGGAATTGAAATATTTTAATCCGCACCAGCCAAAACATTCATTGCTGTTTTTATCAATAACTGCCCAACGGGCCAAGCCGAAATCTTGATATTGCTTTTTTAACAATCCAATTATTTGTGTGATTTGAGAAATTTCTGTTACCGGTTTATTTTCAATGTATAAATGAACATCAGGATCGGAATCCATTTCAAATAAATCAAGTTCGTCTTGAAAATCTAATTCCCTTAAAAAAAGCCTTTCTGTTTCTAAAATATAGTTCATTTTTTCGATCAAACTATTAGTACCTTATTCCATCAAAATACATTTGCTGAGCATTAAAGTAGGGATATTCTTCTGTTCCATAGAGGAAAAAAATAGTGATGTGCTTGGAATTCGTCCAGGCTTTCAGTGCATATTTTGTATTTTCTTTTCCCATCCAATAGTCAATAATTCCTTGCGTATTTGGCTGTGATTCTAAAGTGTGTCCATAACCATAACCAGCTGAACCTTCAATTTCTAATTGTGTTTTCAAATATTCGAGATAAGAAACTAAAACTTGCTGTTGTTCGAGAGAATCATTTATTTCGTGCATAAAATCAACATGAATAAAGGAAAATGTAAAATTCCCTACTAATTCTTCATAGGTATAAATCGCAGAACTATCCTCAGAATATGAGACATTTATTTCTGCATTTGCATTCGGTAAATAGGCATAAGAACTTGAATTCAAAATTTTCGTTTTTACAAAACGGGGAATTGGTTCTTTTTCTTGTCCAAAGAGTTGCAAACTTATAAAACAGAAAATTAAGATGAATAGTTTCATAGGGGAATTTAAATTAATAGTTTCAAAAATAGTTAAAAATTTATTAAGTTTTCAATTCAATTAAAACCAATTTCCCATTTTTGCTTTTCGCAGTCGTATTTTCTCTTATTATATTTAGCTTTTGATACAACACTTTCTTCTTCTGTG
>JBIKSI010000199.1:0-4570 GCA_044348665.1 Crocinitomicaceae bacterium | reverse complement strand
AATACATAATTTTAGTTTAAATCGTTAATATTCAACACATTAAAGATACTAAAAGTATTTCACTTATTTATAAGGATTTACGATAAGTTATTGACAATCAGATTGTTAATAATCGAACTCAGGTTACAAGACTTATTTGTGAATTGGACAATAAACTTTCTTTTCAATGCGGGTTGAACCATTTAGGCGATGGCAATTTTTTTATTATTGTTTCAACAAAAAATCTGAAAGCCATCGATAGAAAGGTTGGAGAAACTATTCAGTTTGAACTAAAAGAAGACCCAAATCAATTGGGTATTGACATGCCAGAAACTATTGAAATTTTATTAGAACAAGACACAGAGTTGAAAGCTAAATTTAACAAATTCACTGATGGAAAGAAAAGAAGCATCCTTGTTCAAACTAGTAAAATTAAGGACATTGATAAACAAATAGCAAGGACAATCGAACTTATAAACAAACCAACATTACAAAGACAAAGGGGAAATTAAAATGGAAAAAGAGATAGAAACTTTTTACCCCAAAGACCGACAAGAATGGCGTGCATGGCTTCAAAGTAATCACGACAAGAAACAGTCTGTTTGGTTAATCTATTACAAAAAGAAATCAAAAATTCCGACAGTAACGTACAGTGAAGCGGTTGAAGAAGCGCTTTGCTTTGGTTGGATTGACAGTAAATCAAAACCATTAGACCATGAAAAATTTATGCAATTTTTCAGTAAACGAAAAATTAAAAGTGTTTGGTCGAAAGTGAATAAAGAAAAAATTGAGCGTTTGACAAGTGAAGGTTTGATGACGAAGGCGGGATTAGACATGATAAGAATTGCCAAAGAGAACGGCTCTTGGACCATTTTAGATGAAGCAGAAGCATTGATAATTCCAAGCGACTTGGACGACGAGTTTAAAAAACAACCAGAGGCAAAATCTTATTTTTTAAGTTTAAGTAGTTCAGATAAAAGGAATATTTTACAATGGCTTACTCTTGCTAAACGAGAAGAAACCAGGCAAAAAAGAATTAGTGAAATTGTAGAACTTGCGGGGCAAAATTTAAAACCAAAACAATTCCGTGTACAGAAAAACGGCAAATAACACGAACTTGAAAAAGGTTGCTGATTATTGCTTGGAATAAAAAATAAAATGTAAATTTGAAATTAGGTATTTCGAAAAGATTTAGGTGAAAAGCCACCTTCTTCAAGTTCGCTAACTTTAACTGCCAACATTAAAAAAATCGATGAAAAAAAACATAATAATTCTACTTACAGTTTTAAGCAATTTTAATTCTTTTTCGCAAATCAACGAATTAGATAATTTTAGAGAAAAGCTAACTGATTTTATTAACTATGATATTTCAAATTATGAAAAATCTGAATCATATAACCAAAAACTTAAATCTGAATTAGATGATTCATTCAGAGAATTTGTTCTTCTAAAAGATTTTTCATCAATAATTGACACCAAAGCATTTGAAGAATTAAAAAAAAGAGCAAATAATAATTCTTTGAATTATTTGTATTCATTTTTTGAATTGAGAAGAGATTACAATAATAAAACAACAAAAAATAATGTAAATTATTATATTGGTTTTTTTAATCTTTACGATTATGATTCACCAAATATAGTATCCATATATATGCAAGCTCATTCAATCGGAAATGAGAACTATATGATTTATTATTACAAAATGAATAACAAAGGAACTTATTTTATTAAGAATATAAGTAATAATGAAATTGTATATGAAGGCCATGCATTAACTTCAAACGCACCAATAGTAAAATTTGATAAAATTGATGAATTTCATTATTTAATAGTTGAGGACATGGGCGATAATGGACAAAGAGCAACTGTGATAAAAGTTGAACAAAAAAAATGGAGATCAATCAATGCGTTTAAAGGAAAATCATTTGATATTGCATCTTTGAATTATGATGTAAAAAAAGAAACAGATAGTCGCACGTATTTATGGATTGCAAGTAATAGAAAAATTAATGCCCATTTAAAAGATAGACCTTTTGAGTTATCGTGGATTAATCTTGACGATAAAACCAAACATATTTCATATAAAAAATATAATACGATTTGGAAGGAAAGTAAAAGTATTGTGTCCAAATGGAATGGAGCAATTTTTTCGATTGATGATTATTTTATTGGAGAGGATTACCATGAATAAAACAATATGAAGTATTAAAAAGTAAAGAGCTAATAGGCATTTTGGAAAATTACGAATTTTGTAGTATTTTCACTATTATTTTTTATAAGAAATTTTAACTTTGACAGAAAATAATCGGTTTTGAAGCTAGCAAGCTCACCAAGCCCAAAACCACTGTAAGTCATTTATAAACTGAAAAAATAAAAATCATATATATTTAAAATGAAATGAAAAAAAGATTTTTCACACTTGTATTTGTTGTTGTTTCAGCACTTTGTTTTGCCCAAAATGGATACAAAAAAGTAGGTAAATATGACGAATACAACAAAGATTGGGCACTGGTGAAAACTATTTCTGGAACCTATGGTTTTATTAATCGAAATGGTGAAACGGTTGTGCAACCGATTTATGACAAAATTGAAAAGTTTACTGAAAATTCTGGAAAATATGCTTTAGTAAAAAGTGTAGCTGGTTCTTATGGTTTTATTGACCGAAATGGAAAAGAAGTTATTCCAGCAATTTATTGGAATAAACACGATGCTATTGAACAACTTAAAACGTTAATAGAATAAAAATAAACGCATAACAGCACCGAATCAAAAACAAGGGTTCAATGCTTAAACGAAGCTTTGTGCTTCGTATAAAGTTCAGCGCTGGAAAGCCTATTTAGTCTTTAAAATCACCAACTATTTGTAGTTGAAAACAGTAAGTAGTAATTTTAAACAGAACATAGTGAAACATTATATATACCAAATTGACACTTTTACCGACACAATCTTTAGAGGCAATTCTGCTTGTGTTGTTCCCCTAGACAATTGGTTGTCAGACGAACTTTTGTTGAAAATTACTCAAGAAAATGCAGTTGCAGAAACAGCTTTTTTTGTCTATAAAGGAGAGAAAATTCATTTACGTTGGTTTACCCCTGAAATTGAAATGGATTTGTGCGGTCATGCTACACTTGCTACAGCTCACAGTTTAGCGACAATTCTTGACTATAAAAAAGATGAAATTGTATTTGAAACTTTAAGTGGCGACTTAATTGTCAAAATAGAAAATGGTTACTATAAAATGGATTTTCCATCAAGAATGCCTGTTGCAGATATTTTACCTGATACCATTTCAAAATCCTTAAATATTCAACCAAAAGAAATTTTGAAATCAAGAGACTATGTTTTGTTGTATGAAAATGAATCACAAGTTAGAAACATAAAAATTGACAGACAATTATTCGACCAAATAAATCTAGATCCAGGTGGAGTTATTGTTACAGCACATGGAGATAACTGTGATTTCGTTTCGAGGTTTTTCACCCCACAAGCATCAATTTTAGAAGATCCTGTAACGGGTTCAGCACATTGTTCTTTAATTCCATTTTGGGCGAAAAGACTGAATAAAAAAGAACTTTACGCGCAACAAGTTTCTGAACGATTGGGTAAGTTGTATTGTGAAGACAAAGGAGACAGAGTGATTATTAGCGGAACCGCAAAAACATATTCAATTGGAGAATTTTGGACAGAATAAAACTGCTGTTACATCGTCTCAAGGCCTACTGGTACAGTATTTCATTGGATATCTTTGGTGTTTTAGAAGAAAAATTGTAGCTTTGAAGAAACAGGATCGAATTAGAGTAGCTCGCCAAGTACCAAAACGTTTTGCACAACATACAAACCCCATGAAATTTGTAATCATTATTTTTACCCTATTTTTTTCACTAACCAGCAATAGCCAAAATTGCTTTGAAGTACATCAAATTAAATCTAAAGTTCTAAAGGAAAAAAGAAATATTTGGGTGGGACTTCCTACAAACTATCAAAAGGATAGTTCATATGCTGTTGTTTATGTTTTAGATGCTGAACATAGATTTGAGTTGAGCTATACGCTTATAAAAGAACTATTTGAAAACCAAGCGGCTATTCCCAAAGTGATTGTGGTTGGCATACCTCACATTGACCGATTTCACAGAATTAATGATTTAACTTTCACTGATTCAAAAGTGAACGGTCAAGGTAAGGAAGATACAATAGGAATTTTTAATTCTTCTATGACTGGAAATGGATTATATTTTTTACAGTTTCTCGAAAATGAAGTGCTTCCATTTATTAATAAAGAATATAGTACAAATGGTTTCAACACCTTAATTGGGCACTCAATCGGAGGATATTTTTGTGCCTACATACTTCCTATTCAAAAAATTGTTTTCTGCCTTCCAAATTTATGATCCGAGTATATGGTATAATGATGGTGACGCTATAAAGCATATACAGAAGAAGCTTACCGCAACTAATAAAAGCAAACTATTTAGGGTCTGCTGAAAAAGTCAGACCCTAATTTGAACTAGATTTGAGTATTTCCTATTAGAAAAATAATTTTGGTGAATACTCAAAATTTTTGAAAGGATAATTTTTAGGCAATACTGTACTA
>JBIKSI010000084.1:0-15487 GCA_044348665.1 Crocinitomicaceae bacterium | reverse complement strand
CTTCATTTCAAATCTTATTTCAGGCCTAATTGCGTATAGCTTTTTTCCTAAAAAACCAGCTATCAAATATGATGTAGATTTATCTTTACAATTGGCACTTTATTAATCGAACTGAGGTTACTAACAAATACTTTTTCTACTCATATTTAGGAAAAAATAGTCTGCTTTATTCTTTATTTGAAAATAGAAATCCTTTGATAATTGCAGAAGTGTTCAAATTGATTCGCATTTTTTTTAAATTCACAAAATAATTAACAGAGTTTTTCTGCTGCACAATTTTCCAATAAAATAATTAGATTAGTAAATACCATTTTCGGGTATTTTCCCTTTGTATTGCTTTAAAATATCTTTTATTTTAAGAATATCAGCATCTGAATCGCCAGTTGGGTGAAAAAGTGAGTGAAATCCTCCAATTTTCTTCTCATAATCCATATATGCGATGTAAATAGGTACTCCAGCTTTGATGGCAATATGATAAAAGCCTTTCTTCCAATTAGGATTGTAACTTCTTGTCCCTTCGGGAGTAAAGACCATGAACATGGAATCATTTTCAGAAAAATAGGAAACTGCTTGTTCTGTGAAGTTGTTATTTTTTTTCCTATCCACTGGAATTCCTCCCATGGCTTTTAAAATCCATCCTAGTGGTGGAAAAAACAATTCCTTTTTGATTAAAAACCTTCCTTTAATTCCATAATTCATAAAAGCCATTTTCCCTATCACAAAGTCCCAATTTGACGTGTGTGGACCTACAACAATTACTGCTTTTTTCACACCTTGTGGAACAGTTTTATCAATCTTCCAACCAAAAACTTTTAGAATAAAATACATTAATTTTCCCATTTTGCAAATTTATTAATAATAAGCTATTATCTTTAACCCTTTGAAACTATTTTTTAATTAATGAAAAAAGTTATACCAATACTATTAGGATTGATTTTTCTATGGGTGAGTTTGTTTTTGTACGCCTCACTGGCAAATAAATCTAGTCAAAAAGCGCTTGATTACATTCCTAATACTCACAATTTTTTATTCAAAATTAACAGTAAAAACTTTTTCAAATCAAGTAGTTATAGTATTTTATTCGATTCGAAGGACCAAGATTTATTAAGTAAATTGGAGACTCATCTAAATAAACGTGTAGATGATTCTGGACAAATACAAAACTTCGGAATTGATTTCACCTCGGATCTGTACATTTTTGGAGAAAAAATATTAGGAGCTCAAAGGTATGTCGTCATTTTTAATTTGTTAGATGAAAAGGTCTTTCGTGAAAATTTCTCCAAACTGCTCAATAAAAATCAGCAATTAGATGTTGAAGGAAAGACTGGATTTATAGTTACTGAATTTTCAACAAATAGAACCTCTAAAGCTGACTTGAAATCCTATTTGGCTTCAATCATTAAAAATAAACACCTTTCAAAATTTGTTCCTCAAAATGATGAATTTATGAGTGTAAAATTAAATTCGTTTGTTGTTAATGAGGATTATTCTGCGAAAGAGGGTGAAATAAAAACATTGATAAATGACCAAGAGTTAAATCTTTCTGGAACTATTAAATTGGAAAATCCAAAACCAATTTCTTCACAATGGACTTTACTTAAAAGTGGATTTCATTTAGAAACAAGTTTAATTTCTCCTACTATTCAAGATTCAATTGCAAATTACATAAAAGTCTTAGGACTAAAAACTGAAGAAATTCAACGTATTTCAATGAATTATTATGGTATGGAATTACAAGAATCTGAAAAAGGTTTGATTGCCGCTCCTGTTTTTGATTTGCTTTTGACATTTAAGTCAAAATACAAGTTGAAGGACGTTTTTCAAGATCTTTCTAAACTAGAAAATCTTGGATATAGTAAGAAAGGAAATTTGCTGACGGCTGGGAAAATAAATTACTTTGTAGATTCTATTGATTCAAAAAATCTATTTATTGGTAGAAATATAAATAAAGTTGTAAAAAGAAAAAACAATGTGTTATTTGAAATTAATGGAGATGCAACAAAATTAACTACCATTAAAGGAGGAGGATTTATTACTTCGTTTATTCAAGTTTTGCCTCCTTTTAAATCTTCTAAGGATCTTTTTAATTCATTTGAAAGTTTGAATATTTCATCAAAACAGCAAGGCGAACTAGTTCAAATTAAAGGAAAAATAAAGGTTAAGAATGAGAGGTATTTGTATAATGAATTCCTTAAGTTCTATTTAGGAATGGTAGGAGAAAATTGATTTTTTAATTTTTCAAAATACTCTTTCACAAGAAGTAATCGAGAACCGTACCAAGAAAACATTTCACCATCAACAAAGATTATTTTTGCGTTTGGGAACCTTTTTTCTATTTCTGGAAGATGAGATGCATTAAATGGAAAAGGTTCACTACTTAAGAGTACATGCGTGATTTCACTGTAGATATCTTCTTCAAGCATTGGGTATCTTTCGCCATTTTTAAAATAATTTTCCAAACCAAACACTTCCATCATTGAATGTATAAAAGTCTTGTCACCAACAGCCATTAAGGGTTCATTCCAAATCAAATAAATACAAGAATTGTTACTTTGTATTTTCGGAAAATACTCATTAAGATCAGAATTAATCTTGGAAACCATTTCCATTGCCTTTGAACTTTTCCCAAAAATTTCACCAACTTTAGAGATCATTTTAAGGGCATCATCGATTGTCTCAATGTCACTCATCCATACAGGAGCAATTTGCTCAAGTTCAAGAATATCTTCTAAGCGATTTTCTTCTTTGTTTCCAATGATTAAATCAGGTTTTAAAGCCTTGATTTTTTCTATATCTGGATTTTTCGTGCCTCCAATTCTAGTTTTGGTTTGGTACCATTTTTCTGGATGGATGCAAAACTTGGTGATTCCAACTACTTCATCTCTTAAACCCAAATCAAAAAGTAATTCAGTTTGTGATGGAACCAATGATATTATTCGTTTTGGGGTCGAATTTAAACAAATTTTTCTACCTAATTGATCTGTGTAATTCATAAAATAAACCAGAATTCAAGAAATAATTGAGAATTAATAGAAAAGCAAAAATAAAATCTTAATTATGAAAAATATCAATACTGCAGAAATTATTAATGATGAAAACAAGCTGAGCAAAAGAGCAAATACAGTTTGCATTTCTGGTTTTTTCAATTTAATATATTCATAAATTAAAATAGAAAAGAAGGGAACAAAACCGATTATCAGAATGATAATTAGCACAAAAACAACAATTGCACCAAACATTTCAGCCTGAAGTAAAAACATACTTATGCTATCGCAGAAATAATATCTTGCTTGGTTATGATGTTAAATTTATTATCTCCTGTTTCAACTAAAACTGCTGGTGTTTCCTTATTAATTAATTTAGAAATTTCTTCAATGCTAGTTTGCTCCTTCACAATGGGGAAAGGTTTTTGCATGATACTAGAAATTGGTGCGTTTAGTTTTGTTTGATCATCAACTAAAATATGATATGTATGTGATTCATCCAAAGAGCCAACAAACTTTCCATCACGCATCACTGGGATTTGAGAAATGGAAAATTTACGCATTTTTGCAATGGCATGTGAAACCAATTCTTCCGCATAAACAGATACCAAAGGCTCATCTGCATGATTAAAAATTAAATCGCTTGCAGTTTTGTTTTCTTCTTCTAAAAATCCACGTTCACGCATCCATTCGTCGTTGAAAATTTTCCCAACATAACGGGAACCATGATCGTGAAATAAAACCACAACAACATCATTTTCAGTTAACTCACCTTGCAATTGCAAAATACCTTTAATTGCTGAACCAGCTGAGTTTCCAACGAAAATCCCTTCTTCACGAGCAAGTTTACGTGTATAAACTGCCGCATCCTTATCAGTAACTTTCTCAAAATGATCAATCACATCAAAATCTACATTTGCAGGCAAAATATCCTCACCAATTCCTTCTGTAATGTATGGGTAGATTTCATTTTCATCAAAAATACCAGTTTCTTTATATTTCTTAAAAACAGAACCATAGGTATCGATTCCCCAAATTTTTATGTTTGGATTTTTCTCTTTCAAATATTTTCCAACTCCAGAGATTGTTCCTCCTGTTCCAACTCCTACAACAAAATGTGTAATTTTTCCGTCAGTTTGTTCCCAAATTTCTGGACCCGTTGATTCGTAATGTGCTTGTCTATTTGACAAATTATCGTATTGATTTACATACCACGAATTTGGAATCTCTTGAGCCAATCTTCTTGAAACTGAGTAATATGAACGTGGATCTGTTGGTTCAACAGCTGTCGGACAAACAACTACTTCCGCACCAACTGCACGAAGAATATCCATTTTTTCCTTGGATTGTTTATCATTTAAAACACAAACTAATTTATAACCTTTGATAATACAAGCCAAAGCTAAACCCATTCCAGTATTTCCAGAAGTTCCTTCGATAATTGTTGCACCTGGCTTGATTAGTCCTGCTTTTTCAGCATCTTCAATCATTTTCACCGCCATTCGATCCTTTACGGAGTTACCTGGATTGGTAGTTTCAACCTTCGCTAAAACAGTAGCTTTTAGGTCTTTTGTCAATTTATTTAATCTAACAAGTGGAGTGTTTCCAATTGTTTCAAGTATATTATTGTAAACTTTCATTTTTAAACTTTATACCACAAAGATAAACAAGAATATTGAAAATAGTGCTTAAATTGAATCAATTGATTTTTTTAGCTACTTGCCAATGTTTTTTTTGCAAATTCTACATGTGCAGTTGAGGCTGTTAATTCATTATAAATTCCAGTGACAATTCCATTTTTATCAATAACATAGGTTTCCCTTCCTTGAATTAAGCCAAATAAATTCGCTTTTACTCCAAAAAGTTTACGCACATAGTTATTTTCGTCAGATAAAATATTGAAATTTAACTTGTTTTTTTTTGCGAATTCTTTGTGAGACCTAACCGAATCTGAACTAATTCCGAAAATTTCTGCATCGAGTTGTGCGAAATCAGCTATTGCATCTCTAAATTCGCAAGCTTCTGCAGTGCAAACCTTTGTATTATCTTTTGGGTAAAAATAAACTACAATCGCTTTTTTCGCAATGTAATCTCTGATATCAATTTCAATTCCGTCTTGGTTTTTTAGCTTAAAGATAGGACACCTGTCTCCGATTTTTGTTTTCATTTTTTAATTATTATGTGAATTGAAATTTAATAGACTAAAAAGTTATTTGCTTCAATGTTTAAAAATTTGAAACCATATCTCTTTTGAAAAAATGAGAACCATAATTTGGAGTTAGAACAAGGCTTCTTTGTATCGCGAAATTGCCCTATCTCTTGCAAATTTATGTTCTACAATCGGTTCAGGATAGTCTTTTGTGCCATATTCAGGAACCCATTTTTTGATGTATTCGAAGTTTTTATCGAATTTTTCCTGCTGTAATTGTGGATTAAAAACCCTGAAATATGGAGCAGCATCGCAACCAGAACCAGATGCCCATTGCCAACCGCCAACATTACTAGCTAAATCAAAATCCAATAGTTTCTCTGCGAAATAACGTTCTCCCCAGCGCCAATCAATCAGTAAATGTTTGCAAAGGAAACTTGAAACTACCATTCTCACACGGTTATGCATGTGACCAGTTTGATTTAATTCGCGCATTCCTGCATCTACCATGGGATAACCAGTTTTTCCTTCGCACCAAAGTTTAAACAAGCTTTCATCATTTTCCCAAATAATATTATCGTATTGTTTTTTGAATGAATCCTTAGCTGAGTGAGGAAAATGGTACATAATCATTTGGTAAAAATCCCTCCAAATCAATTCATTCAAATATGTTTGGTTCAAATTCATTGTATTTCTCGTCAAGTGACGAACGCTAATTGTTCCGAACCTTAAGGCTAAACTCATGCGACTTGTTCCATTTACTGCTGGAAAATCTCTGGTTTCATTGTATTTTTTCACGATACTTCCATTAATTTCAATGGATGGAAAAGTTTGTGAAGTTTCCGATTCAAATCCCATTACTTGTAAGGAAAGTAATTCTTGTTTTTCCTCAAATTTCTTCAAAGTCGACAGGTATTCTCTTGTTGGGTAAGCTTTTAGATAAAAGTCATTTAATTTTTCTTTCCAACGGCGACTATAGGGTGTAAAAACGGTATATGGTGAATTATCCGCTTTTAATACCTCATTTTTCTCAAAAATTACAGAATCTTTTTTTGCAATGAAATTGATATTTTTAGCTTGCAAAATTTCGTAAATTGTTTTATCTCTGGAAATTGCGTATGGTTCGTAATCTTTGTTCGTGTACAAAAAATCGGCCTTAAAATTCGCACAAATTTGAGGAATTAATTCGATCGGATTACCAAAATAAACGTTTAGATCTGAGCCATAACTTTGATATTCTTTTTTGATTTTTTCAATTTCTTGATGGATGTAAATTACCCGTTGGTCATTTGAATTAAGTTTCGACAAAATCTCCGAATCAAAAATAAAAATCGGAATGACTTTATTTGAATTTTTTAAGGCATAATAAAGTCCTGCGTTATCTTCTATTCGTAAATCTCTCCGATGCCAAAAGATAGCTGTCGTCATTTAATTTCCATTGTAATAAACACTATTACGATCGGTCTCCCATAAACGTATTTCGATTCCATACTTGGTGTCCAAACGATTTCTCAATTTATTCCAAATTACCAATGCAATATTTTCTGCCGTTGGATTTAAATCTTTGAACTCCTCACAATCTAAATTTAAATTTCGGTGATCAAATGGTTCAGAAACTTCCTCCTTAATAATATCACTTAAGACCTTTAAATCAATTACATAGCCAGAAATTGGGTCAATCTCACCTTCAATCCACACTTCTAAGACATAATTATGCCCATGGAAATTATCATTGTTACACAAACCAAAAAGTTGTTTGTTTTCTTCAACTGATAAATTGGGATTATTTAAGCGATGAGCTGCGTTGAATGTCTCTCTTCTAACTACTTTCATTAAGCTGTTTTGTTGAAATGAAATGACTTTAAATGTTCGTTTACAATCAGTTGAAACCAAAAAGTATAGTTTTTTGGGTTTTTTACAATGTCATTTCTTAAGTTTGATAAACTAATCCATTTGTAATCAGAAACTTCTGCTGGATTAGGTTGTATTTCGTCGTTGTATTCTCCTATAAAAACGTGGTCGTATTCGTGTTCAATCAAATTGTTTTCAAATTCTGTCTTGTAAATAAACTTGTAAGCAAATTCTAATTTACAGTCAAAACCCATTTCTTCTTGCAGCCTTCTGTGTACCGCTTCATTTGTTGTTTCTCCTTTTCTAGGATGCGAACAACAGGTATTTGTCCATAAATTAGAGGAATGGTATTTGTTTTCTGCCCGTTTATGAATCAACAATTCTCCTTTTTTGTTAAAAATCAAAATTGAAAATGCACGGTGTAATAAACCTTTTTGATGCGTTTCTAACTTTGGCATAAAACCAAGTTCATTGTCATTTTCGTCTACCAATATGATTTCTTCTTCCAGCATTTACAGGAGATTTAAATTATGTCTTAAGTATGAAGTCAAAAATAAGGAATATTTTTTATTATTTGGTATTCGAATTCGCTCATTCAAAATAACTTCAGCACGTGTACTTTTAATTTTTTGAAATAACTTATAATAATAAATATATGCCATATAAACCCCAAAACGAGCATCTTTAGGTAACATTTTAATTCCTTCATAACCTGCTTTAAAATCTATTTCTATGTCTTGTTCTATTTCTTTTTTCACGGTCGAATTAAATTCATTCAAATCAATTCCAGGGAAGTAAGTTCTTCCAAGTTCATGATAATCAGCTTTCAAATCACGCAAAAAGTTTATTTTTTGAAATGCAGAACCTAATTTCATCGCTGGAGCTTTTAATCGCTGATATTCTGCTTCATCTCCTTTGACAAAAATTTTCAAGCACATTAAGCCTACCACTTCTGCAGAACCTAAAATGTATTCCTCGTATTTATTTTTATCGTATTCTCTTTTTTCCAAGTCCATTTCCATCGAACGAAGAAAGGTTTTTACTAAATCCAAATCAATATTGTACTTATTCACAGCCCATTGAAAAGAATTCAATATCGGATTTAAAGAAATCCCTTTCTCAATTGCCTCAAAAGTTTGGCGTTTGAAATCAGCAAGTAATTCATTTTTATCAAAGCCGTGAAATGAATCAACAATCTCATCCGCGAAACGAACAAAACCATATATCCCATAAATTGGCTTGTGTAATTCTTTTTGTAAAAAACTAATACCTAAAGAAAAAGAAGTACTGTATCTTTTGGTGGTAAGCATACTCATGTCATGAGATAAAGTGTCAAATATTTTCTTCATAGACTTATTTTTTAATTTGTTTTAAAACTTCTTTTGCAACTACTTCACCTGAAATGATCGATGGTGGAAGTCCTGGGCCAGGAACGGTTAATTGTCCCGTAAAATAGAAATTTTTAATAGTTTTATGTTTCAAGCTTGGTTTCAATTTTGCAGTTTGCATCAAGGTATTTGCTAATCCATAAGCATTTCCTTTGTAAGCATGGTAATCATTTTTGAAATCATCAATACAATATGACTTTTTGTAAACGATGTTCTCTTTGAATTTCGTGTTTGTCTTTTTCTCAATGCGATCAATCAAAACATCGAAATATTGGTTTCTTTTTTCCTCAGAATCTTTTAAATCTGGAGCCAACGGCACAAGTAAAAATAAATTCTCATGTCCTTTTGGAGCAACGGTATCATCTGTTTTAGAAGGACAACACACGTAAAAAAGTGGTTTTTTGGGCCAATCTGGTTTTTCGTAAATTTCGACTGCATGATTTTCAAATGATTCGTCAAAAAACAAGTTGTGGTGCAGTAAATTTGGAATTTCTTTATTTACTCCAATGTAAAACAACAAACTTGAAGGTGCCATTTTTCGCTTATCCCAATATTCTTCTGAATAGTTCGAATTATCCTTAAGCAACATTCGGTCAGTATGATGATAATCAGCGCCAGAAACGAAAAAGTCTGCATCAAAATCACCATTTTTTGTATTCAATTGTGTCACTTTTTTGTTGAAAATATCAAAACCAGTAACTTCATGATTGGTTTTAATTTTTACTCCTTGTTCTAATGCAATTTTCTCAAAAGCCTCAATTATTTTGAACATTCCACCTTTTGGATACCAAGTTCCAAGTTCAATATCCGCATAATTCATAAGTGAATAAAGTGCAGGCGTATCTTTAGGCATCGCACCCAAAAATAAAATTGGGAATTCTAATACAGAAAGAATTTTCGGATTTTTAAAATGTTTACGAATGTACCCAGAAAAAGAGTTTGTCAAATGCATTTTGAACAAACCTTTAATAATTCTCATATCAGCAAACTCTAACCAACTTAAACTTGGTTTGTGCACTAAATCATTGATACCAACATCGTATTTATATGCAGCTTCACTCAAAAACTTTTTTAATGCCACTGAACTGCCTTTTTCTAATTCTTCGAACCAAGCATAAAATTCTTCTAAACTTGCTGGAACGTCAGATTGAGAATTATCGTCCCAAAAAATTCTGTAAGAAGGGCTTAATCGTTTTAATTCGTAAAAATCAGAAGTTGTGTGACCAAATTTTTGGTAAAATCGTTCAAAAACATCTGGCATCCAATACCAACTTGGTCCCATGTCAAAAACAAAACCGTCTTTTTCAAATTGCCTTGCACGACCACCAATGGTTTCATTTTTTTCAAAAACCGTGACATCATGTCCAGCTTGTGCTAAAAAACTTGCACAAGACAAACCTGCAACACCAGTTCCTAATATATTGATCTTTTTACTCATATTAGTTTGCAAGGTAATTAAAATCTGGCAAGTATTCCATTAATTTTTTACGAGCGATAAAAATTCTACTTTTAACGGTACCAATAGGGATATTAAGCTTATCTGCTATTTCTTGGTATTTGAATCCTTCGAAATGCATTTTAAAGGGTCTTTTGTACTCTTCGTCTAATTTTCCCATTTGTTTTTGCAAATCCAAACCTAACATATAATTTGATGGATTATCATGATTTTCTGTAGGGTTATTTAACAAATACAGTTCTTTTGAATTGTCGAAGATGGTTCCACCTTTTACTTTTCTTCTGTATTGATTGATAAACACATTTCTCATAATGGTAAATACCCACGCCTTAAAATTTGTTTGCGGTGTATATTGTGTTCTGTACTTTAAAGCCTTTAACATTGTCTCCTGTGTTAAATCTTCCGCATCCTCTAAGTTTCTTGTATAGTTAAAAGCAAAAGATTTTAAATATTGCTCTAAACTAATTAATGCATCGTTGAATTCTATTGTTGACATAATTAATTTTGTTTAATGAATTAATAAAAATGTTAAACAGTTTTGTTCAACAAAGTAACTCAAACATTAAACAAAAAACAAACATTTTAACATTTATTTTCATTTTATTTTTTAAATAGCTGAAAATAAGTGCTTTAATTTTAAATAATTTTTAAACTTTTGTTTAATTTTATCTCGCTTAAAGCATAATTATTCACTTTTTCAGTAAAAATTTTAGCCAAAAACAGGTTATATGAACAAAAAAAGCGGAAAAACGATGCTTAAAACATCATTCTTCCGCTTAAGAAGAAACAAAATTTGTTTAGGATAATTTAAATATTACTCTAAAATCATCTTTTTTGTGAGTGAAGTTGTTTCATCCGAAAATTTCAAATAATAAACTCCCTTTGATAAATGAGTTAAATCTAATTTTATTGTAGCCTTTGAATCCAGTTTGATGGTTTGAATTTGACTTCCTTGTGGATCATAAATGGCAACTTCATTGAATGATTTGTTCGAATTTCTTGAAATGCTTACATTGCCATCGTTTGAAGGATTAGGATAGATTGTAACGTCGTCAATATTTTCATTAACTACCGATCTTATTTCTGAATAATGTACCTTACCGTCTAAATCAATCGTTTTTAATCGATAGTAAGTAATTAATCCACTTTCAGTTTGGTCAAATTCTTGATATACTAATTTTTCCGTCGAATTACCAGCTGCTTTGATTGTTTTTACTGAATAAAAATTAATTCCATTTTCGGATTTTTCTATATCAAAATAAGCTGTATTTGCTTCACTTAAGGTAAGCCATTTTATTTTATTATACTTATTATCCAAAGCTACTGCTTCAAAAGAAAGTAATTCTATAGGTAAAATGACTACGCCAGAAACTGGATTGAAAGAATAGGAACACAAATCTCCTGCATAACCATCTGTTCTTATATAATAGGTTGCTCCAATTGTTAATCCTGTTAAAGTCCAAGTTGCTGTTGAATTATTCGCGGCATAATTGATACAACTTCCAGTTAACATTGTTAATGAAGCACAAGTACCTCTAAAAATAGATAACTGTACTCCATCACCTCCGGTACAATTCATTACGTCATAGTCTATAACCACATCACTTGAACCGGCAACAAACTTCATCCAAGAATCATTTTCAATTGATCCACACGAATTTGGGAAGGTTGACGGACTTCCTGCTGATGCAGAATACGTGCACCGTGTTGAGCCTGTGTAGGGATCAGCAACGTTTATGGAAGAAGCAGTTGAGCATTCATCAGAAGGAATTGTTTGCGATGTTTCTACCGTAAAATCTGCCACTCTAAAATTTAAGTTTTCTCCATCCAAGCTATACCATTCTTTTGCTACTGCCAAATAATAGGTGCTATTAGCTGCTAAATTTTGTACGCAAATCCCAACGATGTTATCAAACTTATATGTTGAACCAAGGCATCCAGACAGAGATCCACCAGAACAAGAACTAAAAGCAGCAATCGAATGTGGTCCATGTAATGCCTCATCATATTCTATTGTGAAATACATACTTTCTCCTGCCGTTGCTCCTGTGGTGTAAGAGTAAATACGAACATCTGAATTTACAAAACCAGCACTTGAAGCATCTCCAACACCTAAAGTTGCAGTAGTTACCCAGTTTTCCAATGCGTCATTTCCAGGCGAGATTTCTTGTGCAGGTGAAACATATTCATCGGTGATTGGCGTTGCAAAGCCACAGGTATAACCTACTGGCGCTGTAATGGTAAAGGATTCTGATCTTTCTATTTCGGCGTTTGTTCCGTCCCAATTAGCCGTCGCATCTGTATCAGTTCCATCACTAGGCGTAATTCCTCCATTGTTAATAATTACTGGACTTGTATTTGCATTTCCTCTTTTTAATGTATAAATGGTGTTTTCCCAACCGTTATCATTTCTATCATAAGCATTCAAATAGTAAGTTGTCCCCGGTGTTAGAGAGATTGCTTGATTTGAAAGTAAGCCTGCACCATTTCCGATCGTTCCATTTCCTTGCGCCCAAACAACGGTTCCAGAACCATTAATTTCTGTTGTAATGTTTACCCATTTATCAGCAGAAACAGTTCCTCCCGAAGTAGTAAGATAGATAGTAATATTTTGAGATTGAACATAATTACAAACAATTAATAATGTAAAAATGATCAATATTTTTATTGTTTTCATAGTTTTAACTTTTAATATTTAGTTTAATTGATTCCTCTTAATTTAATTGATGCTCAATGGCTTGAAACAAAACGTATTTTGCTTTTCTTGCAATAAGTTGAGAAATAATTTCCTCATTCTGTGTTTGGTTTATTTCAGCATCAATCATTTCGAGTTTGTTGTAGTATAGATCTTTAGGTAATACTTTTACTGAATTCAATTTCTCATAGTTTCTAACATTTAGTGTGATTCTTTCCGCTTCACCCTCTCCGTATTTATTAATTAAATAGGTATGTAATTCATTTTCGGGTGAATTTTTTACAAAATGGAAACACATTTCTTTACCTTCTTGTGAATAGCTGAAAGTACTTAGAGATGTAAAAAAGAAAAAAAATAAAATTGTTTTGAAGTTTTTTTGCATGACTTTTTTTTTGGTTGAGCAAATTTACTGTATCGGTTTTGCTTATTTCTTTTTTGCTAGTTTCAATTCCTGAATGAACACAAATACATAAAAAACAAGCGTGCGGATTCAGGAATTAACACATTTAATTAAAACTTAACAAGCTATTTATGAGTTGTTTATTTTAAATTAATTAATAATTGTGTTTTTTTGTGCCAATTTGTTCTAATTTCGATTTTTTATTAAAAACTTAAACTTAATTTTGTAAAAAAAATATACATGGAATACTTTTCAATTTTGTGGTCCCCAGAAGGACTTTTTTACCTTGTTGTTTTATCCTTACTAGAAATTGTTTTAGGAATTGATAATATTATTTTCATTTCCATTGTTACGGATAAATTACCCAAAGAAGACAAAAGAAAAGCTAGAAACCTTGGTCTTACTCTTGCTTTGGTGGTAAGGTTAGTTTTGTTAAGCTTTGTTTCCTATATCATGGGTATGACGAAGCCTTTGTTTACCATTATGGACATTGATTTTACTGGTCAAAGTTTAGTTTTACTTTTAGGTGGTTTGTTTTTAATTTATAAAAGTACCGTTGAAATGCACAACGAGGTGAAAGGAAATCATCACCAAGAAACTAGTAAAGTAAAAAAATCGATGCGAGCAATCATTGGGCAAATTATTATGATTGACATCGTTTTTAGTTTTGATTCGATCATCACAGCTATTGGAATGACAAACGAAATTGGTCATGGTGATCCACATAAACATCCAATGGTTATTATTTTCGGTGCTGTCATTATTTCTATGATTGTCATGCTGATTTTTGCTAAACCAATTTCTGAGTTTATCAACAACCGACCAACTATCAAAATGATTGCGTTGGCATTCTTGGTAACTATTGGAGTGATTTTAGTCGCAGAGGCATTTGGTCAACATATTCCAAAAGGATATATTTATTTCGCGATGATGTATGCATTATTGGTTGAATTCATAAACATTCGTATGCGAAAAAATAAAGGTATGGATTTATGATTTTAGATGAATTGAAGAAATTCTTTAATTTGGATACAGACGAATCAGATGAAATTAATGATTTTATTGATTCTGAGTTGTTTGCTATGAGAAATTACTTCAATTCAAAAGTTCCTGTTCAAAAATTATTTCAATCAAAAATTGAAAAATTATTAAGATTGGATGACTTTTATTTATTACAAAATTCAAATCCAGAACAAGAGCTTCAACTTTCAATAAAACCTTTCGATTCGGATAATTTAGAGGAGGTTTACAATGCCTATAATCAACAACTAAACGTTTTGAAGCAGAAATTATTTTGTTCAAATAGACCAAAAAATATTGCTTTTGCCGCAGATTTGATGGTGCAGATTGAATTGTGTTTCGCTGAAAAATGGTTTATTACAACTAGTTGGGAAGAAAAAACTAAAATTTCACAAATGCCTAATCCGATGGATATTCTCCATGCAATAGGAGAAGCAAAAAAACTAGGTTTAATAACTTTTGAAGATTTAAAAAATAATCAAAACAAAACACCGCAAATACTGTTAAACGAAATGAAAAGACTATCTTTGCTTTTTGAAAAATACAAATGAAAGCACTTTTGTCTAAGAAGTAATTTTATTATAAAACGAAACTCATTAAATGGATATTGATTTTTCAAGTTTAGAAGCAAAATTAGCCCTGTCGGAATGGCCAGCAGTATATTTATTTAAGTTTATTGTCCCCAATGAATCAGAAAATGTGGCACTCGTAACAGCCTTATTTGATGATTCATCTGACATTGTGATGCACCCTTCTAAAAATGGAAAATACATGAGCGTAAGTGCAAAAGAAATGATGTTAGACGTGGATTCAATTATCAATAAATACAAACAAGCAAGTACAATTAAAGGAATTATTTCATTATGATATTAAGTGGTTTAAATTTTGGTAAAATAGGTGTGGGAATTCTCTTAATTTCACTTGCACTAATAATTTTTATTATCGCATATAAAAAGTTACTCGCTTACTTGAGTAAAGGTGAGATTCCAGACGAAAAGTATTGCGTATTAAATACCTTGGAAATTAATCCAGCTTCAGGTGAAATCGAGTTTTATTTTACAAATGATGAGGAAAAATTTGTATATTTAGAAATCTTGAACCCAGATTTTTCCTTAAATCAAGAATTAACTGCAAAAGAGTACAAAGTCGGTGGTCATATCATTCGTTTTGATTCAACTTCCATTCCAAACGGAAATTATTACTACCAACTCAGAACGGACAATCAAAAAACTATGAAAAAATTTGATGTTTCGAATTGATAATTGAATAAGTTTTTTATTTTTTTGTTTTGTAGATGAATAAGATTTCATTCTAAAGAATTTTTTATTACATTTACCTACTAATTTTTTACCATTCATTCATGAAAAATCTTTTTTTCCTCTCATTTATATTGACTTGTTCCTAAGTTTTTTCACAAAAATGTACAGAATGTCAAGCTTTGTATGACAATAAACAATATTCAGAAGTGATTCAGAATGTTGCTGAAAATGTAAGTGCTGCAGATTACCAAGATTTAGTGCTTTTGGCGAAAAGTTACCAAAACT
>JBIKSI010000083.1:0-15584 GCA_044348665.1 Crocinitomicaceae bacterium | reverse complement strand
GTTAAAATTGACAAGACTCAAGTTTTGGATAAAGTGATTATTCGGGACTTTACTGGGAAAATTTGTTATGAAAAAGAAATAAAAAATAAACTTCAAGAATCTTCCTTGATAATAAATGATTTTCATCTAGTTGCTGGAATTTATTCTCTTGAAATTCAGGGTGATAAATTTATTTCTCTTTCAAAATTTGTCAAAAAATAGAAATGAACTAGTAGTAAGATTCCTAGAATTAATAATTTTTTAGCTTAATAATTTCTTAACATTGAAGATTTTTCCCATAAAATTGCTTAAACTTGTATTCTTAAAAAATTAAAACTTCAATTTAAGCATTATGAAATATGTATTTTTCGGTTTTTTATTTGTAAGTTTTTTCTTAAACTCATGCCAAAAAGAGGCAGGAGAAGGAGGGAAAGCATCTATTTCAGGAAAAGTTTGGTTAAAAGAATACAATTCTAATTTTTCCACTTTGCAACTTGAACGAGAAGCATTTGATGAAGATGTATACATTCAATATGGCGACGATATTTCTTACGGTGATAGAATCAAAACTTCTTACGATGGAAGTTATGAATTTAAATATTTGAGACCTGGGAAATACAAGATATATTGTTATTCGAAAGATCCTGAAGACAAAGACAATGTGCAACCAGAAAAAATGATGGTAATTTTGAAAGAAGTTGAAATCACAGAAAAAAAGCAACAAGTTGAACTTGAATTAATCACGATTTATAGCTAAAAATGAGGTTAAAAGTTCAATTAATTCTTACTTTATTTCTTATTGTGAATGTATCTTTCTCTCAAAGCAATAAGAAGGTAAAAAAGTATAAGATAAAATCTGTTTCTGAAATTGTTATTGATTCATCAAAACAAGAGTTTCGCGAATCTTTCTACAAATTTGATAAAAATGGAAATGTAATTTTCGAAGAAGAATTTTCGAAGAAGAAAAAATTTAAGTTGAAAAATGAATATGTTTTTGACAAAAAAAATCGTGTTACTGAGCAAATAATTTACAACGAAAAAGGAGCGATTACTCAAATAATTAAGACAAGTTATTCTCTTGAACTGCCAATTAACATTTCTGTTTTCGATAAAGATAGAAAGCTAATTAGCATTACTGAAAATAAATACGATGGATTTGGCGATAAAATTCAAGAAATAACGAAAGATGCGGAAGGAAAAATCGTCCTAAGTGTTGAGTATTCTTATAATGATAAAGGATTGAAAATTTCCAGAAAAACTTTTAATGCTTCAAATGTTTTAATTGAAGAGAAAAAATATACATACGAATATTAATGCAAAGTCACTTCGACATATTAAATCAATTTGAACCGATTTCTTTGGCAGAAATGGATCGTGTGGCATTAATGGATCGCATCGATTCCAAGTATGTTTTTCACTTAAATGAGTTAGCATCTTTTCTCGATGAAATAAAGGATCAATACGCAGTTTTAGAGATTAATAACCACCGTATTTCAAAATATGAGTCTTTGTATTTTGATACTCCGAATTTTGATTTATATCATTTTCATCAACGTGGTAAATTTAACCGTTTTAAGTTTCGTATTCGAAAATATGTGGAATCTAATTTGCTGTTTTTTGAAGTGAAATTTAAAAATAATAAAGGGAGAACAAAAAAAAATCGGATTGTAAATCAAGATTTTACAATGCAGTCAAATGAACAAATGACTGAATTTCTTCAAAAATACACACATTACACGGAAAAGGATTTGGAGCAAAAAATTTGGGTCAATTATTCGAGAATTACACTTGTAAACCGTGAAATTGAAGAACGTGTAACATTGGATTTAGATTTGACTTTTATTGATGGCAATCATTCTGAATCGATGAGTGAATTCGTTGTCGCAGAAGTAAAACAGAATAAATCTTCGCATTCCGCTTTCGTAGAATTGATGCATAAAAATCACATTCGTGAAGGTTCGGTTAGTAAATATTGTCTTGGTGTTATGAATTTATTTCCGCACATGAAGTCAAATAATTTCAAACCATTTCAAATAAATTTAAATAAAATAGCTAAAATATATTCATAATTATGTTAATACCGCAACTTGCAATCAGTGCAAATCTTTTTTCAGAAAACAACGCTTTAGAATTTTTAACTCGCTTTGCCGTTGATATCATTTCTTGTTTGATATTAATCCGTTTTATTTACTATCCAACGTATAAAAACCGTGAATTTTTCTTCACATTTATTATTTTTAATCTGTTAATCTTTTTGATTACCTTATTGTTGAATCGTGTTGAAATGAGTATGGGCGCAGCTTTTGGACTTTTTGCCGTATTCTCCATGTTGCGTTATCGTACAGAAGGACTTTCCATGAAAGACATGACTTATTTGTTTTTAGTGATTGCGATGGGACTTTTGACTGCCGTTGGCGTTGGTTCTTGGTGGGAAATCGCATTATTAAACTTGATTATCATCGTTGTAACCTTTTTGCTTGAAAGTAATCTTTTGCTTAAGAAAGAACATTCAAAAATCATCCAGTACGAAAATATTGAATTAATTAAACCAGGGAAATTGGATGAATTAAAATTAGATTTGGAAATTAGAACTGGATTAAAAATCAACAGAATATCAATTGACCGAATTGACTTCTTGAGAGATACTGCATTACTTACAGTTTATTACAGAGATTAGTGAAAATGCGTCTATATACTTTTTTGGGAACCTTCTTCATTTTTTCGTGCTTGATTGCACAAGAAAAAGATTTTGGTTTATGGACGCAAGTTTCTCTTGAAAAAAAATTTACACCTCGTTTTTCTATTCAAATTCGTGAAGCTTTGCGATTGGATGAAAATGCCACTCGAATCGCAGTTCATTATTCACAAGCAATTGTTTCGTACAAATTGACTAAAAATTTCGCTTTAAATGTTGCTTATCGGAACTCTCAAAGGTTTAGATTTGATGAAACGGTTAGTTACAGAAGCAGGTTTCAAGCAGATTTGATCTATAAAACAAAATTTAAAAAATTAGAATTTGAAATTCAAGAACGAATTCAAACACAATTTACTGACATAAATCGCAGTTCAGATTGGAGAACTCCAAAAAACACTATGCGTTCAAGATTTACTGTTTCTTACGATTTTGGCAAAAGAATTACTCCGTTTTTTTATTACGAACTTTTTTATCACATTAATAATAATTTCGATAATCAAAGATTTCGCTTAGGACTCGACTATGAAATCAACAAAAAACAAGGAATGACATTATTTTATATGTTAGATCAGGAATTGAATTCAAATAATCCATTGTCTACCTATGCTCTAGGTTTGTCTTATAAATTTTCGTTTTGAGTTGACTTGTTGATTTCGTCTTAAAGCAAGCTCAGCAAAAGTCTCTTAATCAAAACAGTTTCGCTAAGTCAATGTTTATAACTCATCACTTTTCATTTTTAATTCTTAACTCTTAACTTCAATTTCGCCTTTTCCCAATACAAATCCATTTCCTCCAAATTCATGTCTGAAATACTTTTCTTTTCATTTAAAATAAGTTCTTCCATCAATTGAAAACGTTTTTGAAACTTCTGATTCGTTCTTTCCAAGGCATTTTCTGGATTTACCTTTACAAAACGAGACAAATTTATCATAGAAAAAAGAACATCACCAAATTCATCCTCGATGTCTTCTTGGGATTTATTTTCTATCGCGTCTTTCAATTCACCAATTTCCTCTGTGATTTTGTCCCAAACCTGCTGATTTTCATCCCAATCAAAGCCAACACCACGCACTTTTTCTTGAATTCTCATTGCTTTTACTAAGGCAGGAAGCGATTTTGGAACTCCTTCTAAAACAGATTTTTTCCCTTCTTTTAGTTTGATTTTTTCCCAATTATTTTTGACTTCTTCTTCCGTGTTTGCAGTAACATCACCATAAATGTGTGGATGTCTGATAACTAATTTGTCGCACACTTGATTTAAAACTTGCTCCACGGTGAATTGATTTTCTTCCGTTCCAATTTTGCAATAAAATACCAAATGCAGAAATAAATCTCCAAGTTCTCCGGCAATATCTTTTGAATTTTTTGAAATAATTGCATCTGCAAGTTCGTAAGTTTCTTCTATGGTTAAGGTACGTAAACTTTCAAAGGTTTGTTTTTGATCCCACGGACATTTTTCTCTTAATTCGTCCATTATTGTTAATAAGCGTTGAAATGCAATCAGATTTTTATTCATGGTAATTTTTTTATAAAATTAAGCTTAATATTTGAACTAGAAATGTATTCAGATTAAATTCAAAATGAAAAAATTTGAGAATATTTTAGTAGTTTTGCTTTATGATAAGAATTTTTGTTTTTTACCTCTTTATGTTTCAGGTTTTTGGCTTATCCGCTCAAAACTATGATCTTGAATATGAGGTGAAAACAAAATATGGCTTTTTGATAGCTCATCGACCTATTATGAGTCACATGCCCAAGGAATTTACGAAATGTTTGGAGTTTAATCTTTTGTTTCAAACCAAGGGGACAAAATCTTGGCATTTGGAAATGAATAAACCAAAATTCGGATTTTCGTTTGTTGCTACATCTGCTGGAAATAAAGAGTTATTGGGTAATTTGTATGGTTCTTATGCATTTCTTCAATTTCCTATTTTAGGCAAGAAACATAATTTTTTGTTCGGTAAAGTGGGCACAGGATTAGGTTTTGCTAGTAAGGTTTTTGACCAACAAAATAATCCAAAAAATATCGCACTTAGTTCACATGTGAATGCTTTGATCAACTTTGGTTTATTTTACCAGCATAATTTTAAAAAATCTCACTTAAACTTCGGATTAGATTTGACTCATTTGAGTAACGGAGCAAGCAAAATGCCTAATTTAGGAGTTAATTTACCATATTTTACCTTGGCTTATGGAAGAAAATTTCGTGAAACAGAGAAAAATGAGTTCAAACAATCTTCCAAGTTAAATTCAGATTGGAGGTATTTATTTGTCGGAATTGGAGGTTTTAAAGAAGCTTATCCAACTGGCGGAAAAAAATACCCCGTAATTGCAGGAAGTTTTTTTGCTCAAAAATTGTTTTCTCACAAAGTTGGTTATGAGACTGGCTTAGATTTTATATATAAACCAAGTATAAACATTTATAAGCCAATAATTTACAAGTCAAATGAGAGTTTTGTACAAATGGCAATTTACAACGGATATATAATGACCTTGGATAAGTTACAAATTGCTGTTGGCTTAGGAATTTACCTTAAAGATGAGTTTTTAGCGGATGATTTTTTCTACAATAGAGTTGGATTTAGGTATTATTTTAAGGAGAACTTTTTTGCGAATTTGACCTTAAAATCTCACTGGGCAAAGGCCGATTATGTTGAATACGGAATCGGAATTCGCCTGTAAACGAAAGAAAAATGGGAAAGATATTTGGAATTTTAGCTTTACTCTTGATTTTTGGCTGTAAAAAGGCGGAAGACAGAGCTTGCTACAAAAGTAGGGGAGAGACAGCAACTAGAATTGTACCTTTGGAAGATTTTATGAAATTAAAATTGAAAAAGAAAATCAAATACACGCTTGTGCAAAATGATTCTAGCTATTTAAAGATTACGGGTGGAAAAAATTTAATAAACTTCATCAATTATTCTTATTCTGAGGATGGATTTTTAGAAGTATTTAATGAAAACAAATGTAATTTTTTACGAAATCAAAAAGATTTAGTGGAGGTTGAAATTCATTTTAAAAATTTGGATGAAATCTTTTATGAAGGCTCTGAATTATTGGAATGCAAAGACACATTAAATCTTTCAGCTCTTTATTTTGTGGTTTTAGATGCTTGTGGAACGTTTAATTTAAAAATTAATGCAGACTACTTAAGTGGAAATATTTCGCATGGAAATGGTGATTATATCGTTTCTGGTAGAGCCATTAATGCTGGAATGACAATCAAAAGTAATGGTTTTTGTAATATCGAAAACTTTAAGGTAAGTAATGATTTAAACTTGATAAACGAATCGGAAGGGGACATGTACTGCACTGTTTCTGGATCCAAAGTGAAAGGCTACATTGCCGGAGGCGGAAATATATTCTACTCAGGAGTCCCAATTTCAAGTGAAATTAAGTTATTTGGAACAGGAAAGTTTTTAGAGAAATAGAAATTTTTGTCACCTATAATTTAGTAACCAAGACCTTGTCAATACGTTGATTGTCTTTGTCAACAACTTCAATGCTGTAATCATCAAAGTCGAATTTATCACCTACTTCAGGTAAAGTGCTGCTGTGATGAATTAAAAGTCCAGCTACAGTGGTGTATTTATTTTGAATTTCATCATCGATATAAAGGTTGAAAAAACGAATAAATTCGAGTAAAGAATATTGTCCATCCACAAACCAACTTCCATCTTCGCGCTGAATTATTTGATATTCGTCTTGATCCATTTCGGTGGCATCGCCCACTAAGGCATCAACTACGTCATCCATGGTAATAATTCCTTCTACAGAGCCATATTCATCTACCACAATGCCGTAATGCATTTTTTCACGCTTGAAAAGTTCTAAAACTTTGTATGCATAGGTTGACTCATTAAAGTAAACAGGTTCTTTTACGAAATCTACGATGTTAAATTCTTTTTCATCCATTGGAAAAAATAAGTCCTTTAAGAGCACAATTCCAAGCATTTCGTCCAAATCATTGTTTTTACAAACGGGATATGCAGAATGTTTTTCTTCATTAATTTTTGCTCGAATTTCACTCCAAGTATCGTTTGCATTAAAAAAGACAATTTCATTTCGGTGTGTAAACAAAGAATTTACTTTTCTGTCGCCCAATTCAAAAACGCGCTCCACAATATTTTGTTCAATATCTTGAATTTCGCCACCTTCAGCACTTTCTTTGATAATTGCTTTTATTTCTTCTTCTGAGACCTTGCTTTCAGTTGTTTTTCTAATACGAAATAATTTTAGCAATAAGTCGTTTGATATAGAAAGTAACCAAACAAACGGAGAAGTAACAAGAGATAAGGCTTTCATTGGAATTGCAATGTTTGCAGCAATTTTCTCTGGAAACGTCATTCCTAGCCGTTTGGGAAATAATTCACCTAAAATAATGGATAAGTAAGTAACAAATACCACTATTATTCCTACGGCCAGGTTGTGTGCATAAGGTTTTAGTAGCTCAAATTTAAGTAAAAAAGACTCCATGTCTTTGGTTAAATTTTCACCACTATACACCCCTAATAAAATTCCAATTAGGGTAATTCCAATTTGAACCGTTGAGAAGAATTTGGTTGGATTTTCTGCCAATTCTAGGGCAGTTTTTGCACCTTTACTTCCTTTCTTTTTAGCGTTTTCGAGTTTAAATTTTCGGGCAGATACAAGAGAGATTTCAGACATGGCAAAAATCCCATTTAACAATACTAATCCAATGATTATGAGAATTTCCATTTATTTTTTTATTTGCATCAGTATTCTAAAGGCGTGATCGATGTCTTGTTGATTAAAAATGATAGTAAATTCGTTTGCTGTGGAAATAATATCTACGATATTCAGACCTTCCCACGCAAGTTGTTTAAGTATGTAATAGTAAACCCCATATACTTCCGTGTTCAAAATAGGTAATTGAACGGTAATTGAAGCTAGATTTTCATTTTTACTTTTTAATTTTTCATTTTTGAATAAGTTTAAAATCAAATCTTTATCCAAAATATTTGTAACGATACTCGTTTCTGTCACACCTTTACTTATGGTGTAAAATGCTTTCTTTTTATCCTGTTCCAATAACTCAATTAAATCAGATTGTTTGTCTGATAGGGAATCAGAGTTTTCAAATGTAAAACAAGTTAAATTACTTCTTACAAGGTAATCACCAATTTCCCTCACGATGCCTTCGATTTTTAAATTCAATCTATGGTAGGTACCAGGAGTTAATCTTTTAATAGCCATGATAATTGCACCTTCCTTGATGTCTTCATTAAAAACTTCGTCAATTTCTGGTTTAATTTTTCTTGCCAAGGCTGAAACATTAATTAAGTTTTCAGTCATTGCTTCTCTCAAGAATGGACTTCTGTTGATAATATCTTCTGCTACTTTTCCTACTGAATTCATACAAACATTAATTGAAGTACAAAAATAATAAAATTAGTTAAAATATTAACTAATTCGTGAAATATGTTTTTATTATTTTTTCACAAAGCATAAAACTAGAAATAAAAATAATGTTTTTAGATAGATAATATCTTTGAAATGAATACTTTAAAAAAATTGATTGAAAAAATTAAAAAATTATTAAAAAAAATGTTTCTAATTAAAAAAAACTTTATAAATTTGCACTCGTCTAATGAAAATAAGACATGTCAGAATGGCCCATGGTGTAACTGGCAACACGTCGGTTTTTGGTACCGAAGAGTCTAGGTTCGAGCCCTAGTGGGCCAACAAAAAGGAGTACTGTTAAGTGCTCCTTTTTTTTTTGGACAAACTTGGCGAGAATGTTAATGCGGATTGATTTTTTCAAGAGAGGTATCGATATTTTTACAAAAATCTATCCTAGCCCTGATTGAAATGGAAATCCTTTTTGTTTGTCAGAACAAAAAGATTGAAATGGAAAGCAGGATTAGCTTCAAAAAAAGTATAATAGTTGCGTTTTAGCTAATATTTCTTACTTTTTTCATTGCCAAAAAAGTAAGCAAAAAGTCTAGTCCTATTTGTTTCTCAAAACTTTCATTCATTGCAAATCGATAATTTTCTACCGATATTTATCGGCAGAGCTTGCAGCTAATTGACTTCGTCGCTGCTACGCGGTCAATTATTAACGATTTCCAATTTCATTTTCAGTTTTTCATAACAAATATGGACAGTAAACGTTCCAGAATAAATTTTATTGAATAATGTTCACTCTTATTTTCCAAAAACTTAAAAAAGTGCGAGTATTCTATTTACTTTTCCACTACAATAATTAAGGGAAAACAATTAACATTTAAAATAAATTGTAGTTTTTAGTTTTGCTTGTTCTTTTGCTCTTCTAAAAATTTCATGTGTTTTTCCATTCTCGAAATCATCATGCGTTTGAAAAAAAACATAAGTAAGGCAACCACTGGAAGGAAGTAATAATACACCCAACGATCAAAACGTTCTACAAAGCCGTAATAGGTAATTCCGACAGTGGAAACGATGGCTAAAGCTAACCAAAAATAAAGCATGACTTGATTGTAAAATTTCATAATTGTATGTTTAAAGTTCTTTCTTTTTTAAATCAATTTTCCCCTTTGGTTTCAAAAATTCATAGGTGGAAAAATCTTGTTTTGTACGCACTCCTTCGCCAAAAAATAAGGCCTCGGGTGTTCTGATAATTACTGCTTTTTCTGTGTAAATCGTGGAGTCTTTTTGTGTCCAGAATAATTCTTCTGTTTCCAAACGCTGTTTTTTTGCTTCATTGTACAATTGGACAGAATCACGCACCAAAATTAATCCTTTTTTTTGATAAATTTCACCATACAGGGCGGTTAAAACGGAAACTACCTCTCCATCGTCGTTGAAGAATTTGACTTTTACTCCATCTTTAAATTTTACAACTGGCTCGGGTTTCAAATAGGTTTCTGCTAATTTTGCATACACCTCAATTTTTGCAAAACCACTGTCCGTATAAAAAACATTTAAATCTGTTGTTCTTTCCTCTGGATCAGTAGGCTTGTAGGAGATTTTTTTAATCGTATCTAAATCGTTAACGCAAGAAAATAAAAGTCCAAGTACCAATAAATAGCAAAAAACTTGAATTCCTCTTGAAAGATTTAAATGCACGAACGCTGAAATTTAATCAATTTTGTATTTTCTGAACCATCTGTCAGCTGTTCCAGGCGCAATAGAAACACCGAAATTAAACCCTAAATATTTCTCGTTTAGTGAATTAACATCCTTGTTACCTCTATTTCCGGCAGTGAAACCAATGTTGATGTTTGAAACCGAACGTTGACTCACGATTGGAAAACTAAGTCCTAAAGTAAATGCTGCATCTGTTAATTGTTTTGAAAGTCTTTCAATTGGGAGTGTAGCATATTGATATCCAGCTCGGTACCTAACTCTGTTGAAGTAGCCAATTGCCTTTGAACGATCTAAATAATTGTAGTGAGGAATAAACTCAATTCCAACATTGTATTTTGTTGTATTCTGAAAATTTGGATTTAAATCACTTGTGAAGTTTGTGGAATAGGAACTCCAATTGCTTGAAGAATAGGAACCGAAAAGAGTTAATTGATAAATTTTTAGTTTGTTGTACGTTGAATCTACTTTTGGACGAAAGCTGAATGCAAACCCGACATTCATGGTGGATGGCATCGAAAAAGCTCCGCTTTCAAGAGAAGAACTAATTGTGTCAACGATTAAGTTTTCGTTTTCAACGTCCTTTGAAAAATATAAATCATGTGATTTTTTTGTTTTTAAATCTTGTTCCGGCGTGTAAGTTGCAGCCAAAATCAATTTCATTCGTTTTTGTAAGGTCAATTGATAGTTCAAACCAAAATCGTAATGCAAGGATTTTATTTGGTATTTTGAAATTTCAATTCCACCATCGTCTGTGCTTGTGAGGTTAGAAAAACGCTCATTTTTGAAATTTCCGAAAAGGTAACCAACATTTGCACCAAGACCAAGTTGATTATTTTTATAATTCAATACTTTCGCTGAAAAACCACCAAAACTTTCATTGATTCCACCAGACCCTAAATACCTGTAATGCATTGAATCAGCGCCTAATGAAACAGTTTCATCAATAGCATAACCTGTTCGTGAAAATGGTTTAACTCCAAAAGCAACACCAAAATACTTTGCAAAAGGAATTCCCATTGCGAAGTGATTAATTCCTGTTAAACCAGTGGTGAAACTTTGATCTTTTTCGCTAAAAGTAGAACGTTTGTAAGAAATTCCTGTTGAAAAAATTGGTTGACCAGTAGCCAAAAAAGAATAGGAGGAAGGATTGAAATAATTCAAATTCAGTGAGTCGATACTTGAAACAGTAACGTTTCCTATTCCGCTAAAAGTTGCGTGGTCTAAGGTTCCAATTTCACCGATTCCGTTTGAACTAAAAGGAGAAGTAGCAAATTTTTGTCCAAACGTAAAGAATGAAAAAAAACAACTAATAACGAACAAAAATTTAATTTGCATTTGATTTTAAGATATAATATAAGCCGAGAAGTGTTAAATTTCCGACTGCAAAGATGTTATTTTTTGAAGAATAATCAAAATTTAAATAATCTCCACCTGTCACAAAAATTGTTAAGTCCTTATTTTTCATAGTGTAATGCTCCATGAAAAAGTTTATTTCTCCTTGAATTCCATTTAGAACCCCCGATTGTATGCAGCTTTTGGTTGAAGTGCCCAAAAAATCGATCTGTTCTGTTTCATTTAAAAGTGGAAGGTTTCCGGTGTAATCGTTTAATGATTTGTACCTCAAATGAATTCCAGGGGAAATAGAACCACCTTCAAACTGTCCATTTTTATTGAGGTAATCGAATTTTAAACATGTTCCAATATCAATTATTAATGCTGATTTTTTTGCAACAAATTTTGCCGCCACAGCATTTGCAATTCTGTCTGCACCCAAGCTTTGGGGCGTTTCATAAATGATTTCGATGGGAAGAAGTAATTCAGCATAATCAAAACAATTGATGAGTAAGGACTTGATTTTTTCGGTTTCAATTTTATTTCTAACAGAAGAAATTATTGATTTTGAGTATTTTATCCTAGATAAATAAGACTCAGACTTTTTCAAATCTACACTATCATCTGCAAAAAAAGAAAGTTGTTCGTCATTTTGAAATAAGGCATATTTTATGCGTGTATTTCCTGCATCAACAACTAAAAATGTTTCGTTTTCCGACATCAATTCCTGAATTTTGAGGTAAAGTTAATGTATTTCAAGGGGAAAAAATAACCATTCATATAAAAAAACATATCCTTTTAATTTCTTTTTTTAAATTTGTTCCTATGAAGTTATTTTTTGTAATTAGTCTGTTTTTTCTTGTTTGGAGTCAAAATAAAACTTTTGCGCATAAATTTTATTTCGGATTTGCTGAATTGGAATACAATGAAATGCAAGAAAAGTTTGAGGGAACCTTGATTTTTACTGCGCATGACTTGGAAGAATATTTGATGCAGCAAAAAGTAATTGATTCAAAATTCGAAAAATTAAGCCACGATTCAACAACGAATGAAATTCTTGGAAAATGCTTGTTTCAAAATTTTGAACTATTTTTTCAGAATAATCGCATTAAATTAACTTGTTTGGATTTTTTCTTGACACGCAACGGCTTAATTGAAATTTACTTTTCGAGCGAAAAAATTGCGGTAAACAATGAAATTAGCATTCATTTTTCATGTTTGATGGATTATTTCCCGAAACAACAAAATAAAATTACCTTTATCAAAAACAGCAAAAAATCAAGCGTTTCATTTCTTCCTAATGAAGGAATAAAAACTATAAAACTAGAAAATTAAATTTATGAGAGTATTATTACTTGCAGTAGCAGCTTTTTTTACCACAAATATCGTCGTTTCGCAATCAAAATTTGCGCAGTTGGACATGGAATTGCCAACACCAAATTCGTATAGAAACGCATCAGGTGGACCAGGTCACGCTTATTATCAACAGAAAGCTGATTACAAAATTTCTATCACCTTAAATGATGATAATCAGCAAATTAAAGGAGAGGAAACAATTACCTACACGAATAATTCTCCAGATAATTTAGAATTTTTGTGGTTGCAATTGGATCAAAATATTTATGCTGAAGATTCTGATTCTAAATTGATTAACATCGAAAAAATGGAAGATTTTAGATCCATTGGTGACGTTAGTAAAGAATTTTTTAATTACGATGGAGGTTTTAAAATTGAATCGGTACGCTCTTCGAATGATCAAAATTTGACCTATTTCATCAATAAAACCATGATGCGTATCAATTTGGAGAAACCCTTGGCATCAAAACAAAGTATTTCTTTCAAAATAAAATGGTGGTACAACATCAATGACAGAATGAAAGTTGGTGGTCGTTCCGGTTTAGAATATTTTGAAGAAGACAAAAATTATTTATATACGATTGCACAGTTTTTTCCAAGAATGTGTGTTTACAACGATGTGGAAGGTTGGCAGAATAAACAATTTTTAGGAACAGGAGAATTTACCTTGCCTTTTGGAGATTACGATGTGAGCATCACTGTGCCAGCGGATCACGTTGTTGGTGCGACAGGTGAATTGCAGAATGCGAATGATGTGTTGACTTCAGAGCAAAAATCGCGTTTTAAAGATGCATTTACCGCTTCCGAACCGATTCAAATCATTACCCAAAAAGAAGCAGAAGAAAATGAGAAGGAAGGAACGTCAAAAACTAAAACTTGGCGTTTTAAAGCGACAAATGTGCGTGATTTTGCTTTTGCTTCCTCTCGAAAATTTATGTGGGACGCCATGGGAGTTAAAATTGGTGGTAAAACCGTTCTTGCCATGTCCTATTACCCAAAGGAAGGAAATCCATTGTGGGATCGCTATTCAACGAAATTAGTTGCACATACTTTGAAAACGTACTCCAAATATACCGTTGATTACCCTTATCCAGTGGCGATTTCGGTTCATGCAAAATGGATTGGAATGGAATACCCCATGATTTGTTTTAATGGAGGAAGACCAGAAAAGGATGGAACATATTCCGAAGATACGAAATATGGAATGTGGGGCGTTATTATTCATGAAGTGGGACATAATTTTTTCCCGATGATAATCAATTCTGACGAAAGACAATGGTCGTGGATGGACGAAGGATTAAACACTTTTATGCAATATATAACAGAGCAGGAATGGGAAAGAGGATATCCATCGCGTAGAGGACCAGCACCTTACATTACTGATTATATGCGTGGTGACAAAAAATACATTTCTCCCATTATGACCAATTCTGAATCCATTTTTCAATTTGGAAATAATGCCTACGGAAAACCTGCAACAGCTTTGAATATTTTGCGTGAAACCATTATGGGACGTGAATTATTCGATTATGCATTCAAAATTTATTGCGAACGATGGAAGTTTAAACATCCAACTCCAGCAGATTTTTTTAGAACAATGGAAGATGCCTCAGCAGTAGATTTGGATTGGTTTTGGAGAGGTTGGTTTTTCTCAACAGACTACGTAGATGTTTCTTTGGATGAAGTGAATCATTTTCAATTAAGTACGGCAAATCCTGAAACGGAAAAAGAAATTAAACGTCTTGAAAACGAGAACAAAGCGCAATTTATTGGAGACATTCGAAACAAAACGTCGATCAAACAAACGGTAAACGAATTGGATCCAACTATTGACGATTTTTATGCGAAACGTAATATTTACAAAACGGATACGCTTGATAAAATTCAATACTCGGAAACGAAGAAAAAAATGTCAGCAGAAGAGTTGAAATTATTGAATTCAAACAAGCAGTTTTATGAGTTAAAATTCACGAACAAAGGAGGTTTGGTTTCGCCAATTATAATTCAAGCAAATTTCGAAGATGGAAGTAATCAAGTAACTTACATTCCCGCTGAAATTTGGAGAAGAGAGGAGCTAAATGTTTCAAAAGTAATGATTTACGACAAAAAAGTAAAATCTTTTCAAATTGATCCATTCTTAGAAACTGCTGATTGTGAATTGGATAATAATTCATGGCCACAAAAAAACGAACCGACACGTTTTGAGTTATTTCAACAACAACGCGAACGCGAAAACCCAATGCAACGAGCGAAACGTGCGGAAGAGTTGATGAAAGGGAAGTGATTTGGATTTTCGATTGTTTTTTAAAATTATTTATTTTAAGTTAAAAATGGTAATTATACTTCTATTTGCTAGTTGATTTAATAAAAACTAAATATGAGCTACTTTAAATCCTTATTTACGTCTTTAACATTGATTACAGTAATTCTCTTGTTTTTTATTTTTAACGCGTATGATGGTACACAAGATTTCAATGGGATTAAGCTTTATTTTTCATTAGTTCTTTCAATCTGGATTGGTTTTGGTTTAAGCTTGCTAATTCTTTTAATGGAAATTTTGAAATTGATTTTTGATGTTAAATTGGCAAAAATCTCGATGTATATGTATTCTTTTTCTTGGTTATTTAATATTTATGTTTTTTTTATTTGGCTAATTTCTGTCTTGATGGGAATGCGAGCTCCAAAAAGAGAATGGTGGAGTGCATTGATATGTTTATGCGCTGGCTTAATTTTATTCATTTATCAATATAGAAAAAAACAAAAGCTCTTGGATAACTGATATCTTTATAAAGCTAATAAAAATTATCCAAACTGAACAACGAGAAATGACCTAAATTTGATTTCAAAATACAATAAAACAATAGTATGCCCATAATCAAAAATCCTTTTACATGATAAAAAGGCTCCGTTCAACTTGGTTTTATACCTTATTTTTATTTGCTTCCTAATCATTTGTTACAAAACTTGCAAGATTGGTTCATTTTGCTAAATTTGTGTATAAAAACAAGGTATAAAACGCTAATTAGTTAGGGTCTGCTGAAAAAGTCAGACCCTAATTTGAACTAGATTTGAGTATTTCCTATTAGAAAAATAATTTTGGTGAATACTCAAAATTTTTGAAAGGATAATTTTT
>JBIKSI010000082.1:0-15610 GCA_044348665.1 Crocinitomicaceae bacterium | reverse complement strand
TAAGAAGTTTTTCAGACTTAAGTTATTTACAATCAAGTTGTTAATAACTAATTTGCCTTGCAACGGTCTTTTTTTGTGTTTGAGAATTATAGAATAAATGATGAGATCCTTTTGATCTTTTTAATTCAAAACCATTATCTTCTAAAAATTTGATTAGAAATTTCGCACTTAGGTTCATAAAATCCTATGCTGATAAATTGAGTGAAAACTCTAAAGTGTTACTATCGTCTGTAATTTCTTCATTTCGAGATTTCATTTCCTCCAAATACAACTCAACTGCTTCTTTTGCCATTGCTATGGCCTCGTCTACATTTTCACCATAAGTAATACAACCAGGCAAAGCAGGAACTGTTACTGTGTATCCTCCATCGACTTCTTTGTGCAAATAAATTTTATACGTGTACATATTGATATTCTTTATACAAATGTAGTGAAAAAATTAAAATTTTCAATTAAGTCTTGGTGTATTTATTTAATTTTTTTTGAAATTTTAATTAATCAATTTCTTAATCTATAATTTGTAAAGGAAACTCAGCATCAAAAGCTTGCTTCTCTTGAATATTCATTTGATTTCTCAAAGCTCGAATTGTGAAACCACCTATTAATTTTCCATTTTCTGAATACATCCAATCACTTATCCTATTTTTGTCTATTTTTATGACATCACCAAGTTTTAAAGAATTGATTTGTTCAGGTTCATTGTTCAAAACGCCAAAATAATCTTCACCTTCAATTTTTATTTCACTCAACCAAACATGTTCGGCTCCATTTTTTGTGTCAAACTTTACTTTAATTGAAAAATCTGAAAACGACTTTATATTATTCTCTACTGAATTTTTTAATACCGATTCAAAATCATCAAAAGTTTGATTCGCCTTTTTTATTGCATAGTTCATTGAACTATCGTCTTCTTCAAGCTGATAGATTTTCGGATAATCATGACTGGAAGTTGGATGAAATTTTGTAATCTTAGTATTTTGGTTCGACTGACATGCAACAAGTAAAAATAAACTTGTTAAAAAATAGCTATGTTTTTTAAGTCTGAATATCATAAAATAACTGGACTAAATATTTTCACAAATTTTCTCCAAAATGAACTCTGAAGCTTTGCCATCCCCAAATAAACTTGGAAAAGTGAAATCAGTTTTGTTTAGCAAAACATCAGTTGCTTCCTTAATTTTTTCGAAATTTGCATCTGTCAAAATTGCGTTTCCATTTTCAACAATCTCAATCCATTCTGTTTGAGGACGAAGAATAACACAGGGTTTTTGAAAGAAAAATGCTTCTTTTTGTAAACCGCCACTATCCGTAACAATTAGACGTGCATTTTTTTCCAAGGCAATAATATCTAAAAATCCTGCAGGATCAATAATTACAAACCTTTCATTGGCTTTTATTTCTTCAAATAATTCTTTATTTAACAAATCCTGCATCATCTTTTTAGTTCTTGGATGAAGCGGTAGAACGATTTTTAAACTTGTAGTTTTCTGAATATCAAGTAATGCGGAAAAAATTGAATTGATATTTGTAGCATCATCTGTATTTGCATTGCGATGAATCGTCGTTAAAATATAATCGTTTTCTTGTAAGTTTAACTCCTCTAAAATTTTTGAATTTCGAGCAGATAATTCTGAAAAAAACAAGCTGTTGTCAAACATAATATCTCCGCATAGATAAACATGCGGATGATCAATACTCGCTTTATTTTCTAAACTCATAGAAAAGCCTTCTTTTTCCAAGTTTTTAATCGCAGTTTTCGTAGGACAAAATAACAAAGCTGAAACGTGATCGCTCACAATTCGATTTATTTCTTCGGGCATACTTTTGTTGTATGATCTTAATCCTGCTTCAATGTGAATCACCGGAATTAATATTTTTGATGCCGCAAGAGCTCCAGCCAAGGTTGAATTTGTATCGCCGTAAATCAACAATGCATCAGCCTTTTCATCTGTAATGATTTGTTCAATTCCCTTCAAAATATCTGCCGTTTGAACACCATGAGATGCACTTCCAACACTTAAATTATATTTCGGTTTGGGAATGTCCATTTCTGTGAAAAATATTTCAGACATATTTTCGTCATAATGCTGTCCCGTGTGCACAATAATTTCTTCAATTTTGTTCGAGAATGAATTTTTAATTGCTCTACTGATGGCAGAAGCTTTAATTATTTGCGGACGAGCCCCGATGATGGTGATTACTTTTTTCACGAATTATTTTTTACGCAAAATTAATCAAAATAAACAAAGCTTACATTTTAAATAATAGCTCGATAAAAGTTAATTTTTATTTCTATTTTTGTGGATTAAACGCAAAAGAAAGAGAAATTTTAAATGAAAGCACTATATTTTAAAGAAATAAGAAGTTTTTTAAGTTCCATTATTGGTTATACTTTCATCTTAATTTTTTTAATTACCTCTGGATTATTTCATTGGGTAATTTCAGAAGATACCAATTTACTGGAAGGTGCTGAGGCAGATTTGATCCCTTTCTTCAACCTTTCTCCTATGATTTTTTTAATTCTGATTCCTGCAATTACAATGCGGACGATTGCGGAAGAAAGAAGATCTGGAACCATTGAACTTTTATTTACAAGACCAATTTCCGATCTAAACATCCTGCTAGCAAAGTATTTCGCAGGTGTAACCTTGGTCGTTATTGCTATTTTACCCACTTTTGTATTCTATTTTTCCATGTATTCGCTAGCATTAGAAAGCGGTGATTTTGATCACGGAGCGATGATTACTTCTTACCTTGGATTAATTTTATTAGGCTCCGTTTTTGTCGCAATTGGGATTTTTGCTTCTTCCATTACAAACAGTCAAATTGTTGCATTTATTGTTGCGATGTTCCTTTGTTGGATTTTTTATGACGGACTGAATCTCCTAGGTTCCTTTAATTTAATGGGTGATTTTGACTACATCATCAAGTATTGTGGAATTAGTTTACACTATGATTCAATCAAACGAGGAGTTGTAGACACTAGTGATTTGGTTTACTTTCTGAGTGTCATTTCAATTTTTATATTTTCAGCATTAACCGTGATTAAATCGTTAAAAAAATAATAATGGAAAAGAAAAAATTATTCAAAGGCGTTTTTAATTGGTCATTCTTAGCGATCTTAATTACTGCAATAGTTTTCATTAATATTATTGCGTCTTTCCTTTACTATCGATATGATGCGACTGCCGATAAAAGGTATTCTTTAAGCGAGGGAACAATTGAGTATTTATCCGATAAAAGTCATTTTAAGAATAGAATTTCACTAAAAATTTATTTGGAAGGAAATTTACCTGCTGAATTAAAAAGATTTAGAAATGCAATTGAAGATAAATTAAAGGAATTCAAGCAATTTACAGGGAATCGATTGGAGTATATTTTCATCGACCCAATGCAAGGAAGCGAAAGTGACCAACAAGAATTGTTTGAAAATTTATACAACAAAGGCAAGGGAATTATGCCAATGGATATGACATTCATGAAAGATGGAAGTCAAAACCAGATGATGTTGTGGCCAGGTGCAGAAATTGATTATTCTGGAAGTACAGTCAATCACATTCAATTTATGCCGGGAACTCCGCAAGGAAAATATTACACCTTAAACGACCAATTTGAGGCACAAATTCAGAACTCAATCAACAACTTAGAGTACATGCTGATTAGTGCAATCCGAAGAAGTACACAAACTGAGAAACCGAGAATAGGATTTTTGCAAGGTCATGGAGAATTAAATTCAGCTGAAACACAAAGGGTAAGAGCTTTAATTTCACCTTATTATACGGTGGAAGATGTCTTTCTAAATGACTCTATTGAAGCCTTAGATGGTGTAAAAGGTTTAGTAATTGCGCGTCCACGCGTTGCTCTTTCTGAAAAAGATAAATACTTGATTGATCAATTCTTGATGAAAGGTGGACGTTTAATGTGCTTTTTGGATAAATTGTATATCGATGAAGATACCTTAAACCAAAAAGGAATTGTACATACAACAAGGTACAACCTAGAATTAGACAAAATGTTGTTTGATTATGGTTTAAAAGTAAATGATAATTATGTAATTGACGTTCGTTGTGCTCCAAAAGCTGTTCCATCTGCCAAAACACCATTAATTCCTTGGTTTTTTGATATTCGTGCCACACAAACCAATCATCCAATTGCACGAAATTTAGACCCAGTGATTTTAAGGTACGCCTCTGAAATTCAGTTTGTTGGAAATAGCAAAAATGTCGCAACTCCTATTTTAACATCTTCAACCAATTCTTCGATGACAGGTTTGGCTCCACTAATTAGTTTAGGTTTCCCAATGAATTATGGACCAAATCCAATTTTAGCGCAAGACCCGAATGATGAAAATAATAAGTTATGTTTAGCTGGTCTTGTTGAAGGAATGTTTGATTCGCATTACAAAAATAGAATTGTAGATGCTTTTGCGAAAAATCCAACGAGTAAATTTAAAGATAGAAGTACCAAAGAAGGAAAAGTTTTTGTAGTTGGAAACGGAAAATTTATTGCAAATAAGTACGATTCAATGCCTGATAAAAAAGGTGGCTATTTATACCGAGCTAGGGCATTTAATGAACTTAGATTTGATGAAACGATGGCAAAAATTGAAGGAATGCAACCATTGGTTTACGGAAATCAAGAGTTTTTCCAAAACATGGTAGATTACATGATGGGAGATAATTCGGTTTTAGATCTAAGAAGTAAACAAATTGATATTCATGCGATTGATAAAGAGAAAGTGAAACTCGAAGCTGGATTTTACAAAACAATCAATTTAATTTTGCCTAGTTTAATTGTCGTTATTATCGCAATCATCTTTTTCATAATCCGAAAACGAAAATATACTAGAAATTAATATTAGCATTTATGAAGAAAAAAAGTATCATCTTATCCCTTTCCATCATTATTTTAGGTGCATTGGCGTTTTTTGCAACAAATCTTGTTAGAAATAGCGGAAAATCTGACACAGAATTACTTGATTTTAGCATCGCAGATACTTCTTCGGTAGATAAAATTTTGATTACAGACGCTTTCGCTAATAAATTTACTTTGAAAAAAGAAAATGGCGTTTGGTTGGACGAAGCAGGTAATTGCGTGATTCAACAACCTGTACATACAATATTGGAGACTTTTAAAAATGTTGAATTTAAAGGATACGTGCCAGAAAATTCACGCAAAACTATTACCAATCGAATGTCAAGTACTCACACAAGAGTGGAGATCTTTCAAAATGGTGAGTGGTCGAAAACGTGGTATGTAGGTTTTTCAACGCAAGATCATTATGGAACTTACATGTTATTGGAAACTCCCGACGAGAAAAGTGATTTGCCTGTAATTATGAAAATCAAAGGCTTTAATGGAATCATTGAACCTCGATTTTTCGCTGATTCAAGAAGATGGAAATGTACGGAGGTATTTGCTTTAGAAAGAGATCAAATTGCATCTGTAGATGTTCGCTTTTTAGACGATCCAACTCGAAGCTTCTACGTTGCAAAATCAGGATCAAATTACACCGTAAAACATCAAAACAATTTACTAAAAGCGGTGGATACCAACATGGTAATTAGATACTTAAATAATTACAAGAAAATTCATTACGAATTTGTTAATTACGATTTGAACAAAAAACAAGTGGATAGTTTAAAACGTTCAAAACCTTTTTGTGTTCTTACTTTGAAAGAAACATCTGGGGAAACAAATAAATTGCGTATGTTTCGATTAAAAGGTAATGGAAATGTAAATGTGAATGATTTTGGAGATTCAGTAACATTTGATGCTGATAGATTTTGGTGTGAATTACCAAGTGGGGAAATTGTTAAGTGCCAATATTTTGTATTTAATCCACTAATTATGGGACACATTTATTTTGCAAGCAAGCCAGAATTGGTGGAATAAAATGTGTGTTATTCTTTAAGAAATAAAAAAACCGAAATAGAATTAACTATTTCGGGTTTTTAGTTTAGTCAGTAGTGTAATATTATTTTACAGAGATTATTTTAAACTCTACTCTTCTGTTTAATGCACGCCCTTCTTTTGTCTCATTTGTTGCAGTGGGTGATGATTCTCCAAAACCTTTTGAACTTAAACGTTTTGCATCAATTCCTTTTGAAACTAAATATTCAACAACAGCCTTCGCACGATTATCAGATAAAGTTTGATTTAAATCTGTGCCTCCTTGATTATCTGTATGTCCACGAATTTCAATGACCATTCCTGAATTATCGTTCAAAATTTTCACCAATCCATCTAACTCGTTTTGTGAAGTTGGAAGTAAAGTTGCTTTTGCTGTTTCGAAGAAAATATTATTTAATCGGATAACAGCATCTACTTTAATTGGACGTAATAAGATATCTTTTTTGATGATTTCAAATTCACCTACTGTAGATAAATCTAAGTTTAAGTTTTCAGCATAATATCCTTCCACTTTTGCTCCAATTGAGTAATTATTACCATAAGGTAAAACAACTTTGTATGCACCATCAACAACGGAAGAACGACCAATTCCTTCTACATTATTATTTGTTAAGTTGATGTAATCCAAAGTTGCACCTAATGGTTTGTTTGTTTCGGCATCAAGAACTATTCCTTCAACTATAATTACAGGGTCAGGTTTAGCAGCTTCAACGATTACTGCCTCTTTTTCTGGGTCTTTTGAAAACAAAGGCAAACGGTAAAGATCACTATTTCCACCAATAGCACTGACCATAAAAGCATATCTTCCTGTTGGTGAAACTTTGAAATATGCATCCCAATCAGCAGTATTGATTTTATCACCTAAGTTTACTGGTTCAGACCAATTTAACCAAGTATCATCCAATCTTTTTGTTACAAAAATATCCGCATTTCCAAAACCTCCACGAGCGTAAGAAGAAAAATACATTGTTTTATTATCCGAAGCAATAAAAGGCGCAAAATCTCCATCTAATGTTCCTTTCATTTTAACAGGTTTTGTCCAAGTTTTATCATTCACACGTTTCGAAATATACAATTCTGAAGTTTCATTTCGTTTCTTCTCAGAGAAAGATAAAATCATTACATTTCCAGACGGAGCCAAACACATTCCTACGTATCTACCTTTCGCCATTTTGGAATATTTACGAATGTTCATTGGTTTTGGATCCGACCAACCTTCCGCAGAATAAGTCATAAAGGAATAACCAGATTTCACATATTGACCAAATTTATCATAAACTCCCTTAATCATTCTTAACTGACCATCAGCACTTTGGAAGTTGATACTATTGAATTCGATCGTGTTGAAAGGAAAACCTAAATGTTTTGCCTGTGTGGTAACGCTATCATTTTCTAATTTACACCACCAAACATCTTGAGTTTCACCAACCAATGTATTATTAGGGTGATCTTCTCGAATGAAGAACATTTTACTTCCATCAGGAGTGATGTATGGAGAAATTTCACCATAACTTGAGTTGATCAACGGACCTAAACTTTCCAATTGAGCATTTATCGCGGGATTCAGACCTAAAAGAACAAAAATCCCAAAAATTAACTTTTTCATATCTATATTATTTATTATCCTAATTTGTTGACCTTTATTCCATTTCTCTTACAACCTTAAACGAGCTCATTGATTTGACTTTTCTTTTGAAATTTATTCCCGCGGTATATTGAAAATAATATCCATTCCAAGGCTTAGATCCAAGCTCAATTTTTTGGTAAATTGCATTTCCTTGTACTTTTCTTGGTTCAACAGGCAAAAATTCAAGTCCTAAGCGAAATCCAATCGCGCTTGGCTTATCAGTTGATCCGTCTACATAAGAATTTGCGATACCTTCGATTGTTTCCACACTTCTTATTGGGTTAAAAAGAACATCAACATAAGTGCGTTTGTAAAAACCTGCGCCTTTAATTCCATATTCTGAAGTGTGTGCTTTTACATTTAATTGTCTTGTAATCAAAATACCTGCGTACAATCCACTTGATCTGAAATCAACTGTACCATCAAATTTGTGATAAGCAGTATCACCCAAAACAGGGTTTTTAAAGGTGTTAAATCCTGCTCTCACTCCAAAAGAAGTCATTTTTGTTGCCGGAATTTTCATTGAAACAGTTGTTGTTGTGTTTCCACTTTTTTTCTGTGACAAAATTATTTTTTGATTTTTACTTTTGGTTTTGCTAAATAAATTATAAAAGGCACCGATTTCAAATGAACCTCCTGGACTAGTATTATCTATATCATCCAAGTTGAAATAGGATTTACGCATTGTAAATTCACCTCCTACTTTATTTTTGTAATGAACAATACTATTTAGACTAACGTTTCCATATAGTCCCAAGTTCTCAGTGGCAAATCCAGCTTCAAATAAGCCCAGATTTATCCAGTAGTTAGCCACATCATCGGGCTGATCTTTTACTATTTTGAACGTCAAATTCTGGCCAAAACCAAAAAAGGAAAATAGTGTGAAAAATGTAATTTGTTTCCAGTGTTTCATAACTATGTGATTTTTGTACAAAGGTATTTACCTGAATTTTAAAAACATATACGACATTTTACGTAATTATTTTAAAAATTTAGCCTAATCCTTTCGCGGTAAAAAATTCCTGAAGAAGAAAATATTTAAATGTTATGATTAAATCTGAGCACGAGAATGTAGAGTTCAAACAATATTTTTTATTAAAGTGCATTAAAGATTTCAGCTTGAACCATTAATAATTTCTTAACTTTGCACTATGCATTTCATCGAACCATATTATGCTTGGCGTGATTTATACATTGCCTCAGAAGATCCATCCTCTCCATTTTATGAGAGAACATACAGTGAATTTGAGTTTACAGATAAAATTTATAATTATTTGATCCATCCTCAGTGGGATAATATCGGTTCGCCAACTCTTTTTTTAAAAGTTCTTTTTGTTGATTACGATGATAAGTATTGCATCATGGAATTAATTGGCGAATGGAATGATGCGATAGAAAATGACATTATGACCTTGAAGCGAGATATCATTGAACCTATCATGGAATACGGCATCAATCAGTTTATTTTGATTGGCGAAAATGTTCTAAATTTTCATTATTCGGATGATTGCTATTACGAAGAATGGTTTGAAGAAGTTGAGGATGGGTGGATTGCAATGGTGAATTTTCACGACCATGTCACGCGAGAATTTGAAAAAGCAAGAATCGATAATTATTTTGTCATGAAAGGTGAATTGGACGAAATCGAATGGCGAACTTATACTCCAAATCAGTTTTTCGATAGGGTCAATGCTTATGTAATGAAGAGGTTAGGGTAGATTAATTAATAATTCTTCATTCATTATTTGTAATTCATCACTTTTCATTCTACATTCTACATTTATCATTTATAATTCATTATTCTTCACTTTTCATTCTTCACTTCCCATTCTTCAATCTGCATTCAAAATTCATAATTTATCCCTATCTTTGCACTCAATTTAAGTAAAATAAGTATGATTTCAGTTAATAATCTTTCTCTACAATTTGGTAAAAGAGTTCTTTTTGATGATGTAAATTTAAAATTCGCTGAGGGGAATTGTTATGGTGTGATTGGCGCGAATGGAGCAGGAAAATCAACGTTTTTAAAGATTTTAACAGGTGAACAAGATCCAACTAAAGGTAGGGTTGAACTTGAGCCAGGAAAAAGAATGGCCGTTTTAAGCCAAAATCACTTTGCATTTGATGAAGTGGAAGTCTTAAAAACGGTTTTAATGGGGCACAAAAGATTGTACGAAATCATGGTCGAAAAAGATGCTCTTTATATGAAAGAGGATTTTTCTGAAGCAGACGGAATGAAAGCTTCCGAATTAGAAAGTGAATTTGCTGACATGGAAGGCTGGAATGCAGAAACAGATGCTGCGAGTTTGTTGAGCAACCTTGGAATCGATGAATCAAAACATTATTTATTGATGTCGGAATTATCCAATGACTTAAAAGTACGTGTCTTGATTGCTCAAGCTTTATTTGGTAATCCAGATGTGTTGATTTTAGATGAGCCAACGAATGACTTGGATTTAAAAACTGTTGGTTGGTTGGAAGATTTCTTATTAGATTTTAAAAATACAGTAATAGTAGTATCGCACGATAGACACTTTTTAGATACTGTTTGTACACATATTTGTGACATCGATTACTCTAAAATTAACTTATTTACAGGTAATTATAGTTTTTGGTATCAATCATCACAATTAGCTTCCAGACAGCGAGCTGACAAGAATAAAAAAGCGGAAGAAAAGAAAAAGGAATTGCAAGATTTTATTTCTCGTTTCTCTGCAAATGCTTCTAAATCGAAACAAGCAACAAGTAGAAGAAAATTAATTGAAAAATTAGATTTAGCTGAAATTCAACCGTCTTCGAGAAGATATCCTGGAATCAATTTTATGTCTGAAAGAGATGCAGGAAACCAAATTTTGACTGTTAGCAACTTAAGCAAAAAGTTTGATGGAGAATTTTTGTTCAAAGACTTAAATTTCACACTGAATAAAGGCGATAAAGTTGCCATTGTTTCCAAAAACTCGGTTGCAATCACTGCCTTGTTTGAAATTTTGTCAGGTAATGATTCTGCCGATACGGGAGAATTTACTTACGGTACAACAATAACAACTGCCTATTTGCCGAATGATAATCATCATTATTTCGCTGACGATATTTCCTTAATTGATTGGTTGAGACAATATGCTCAAACTGATGAAGAGCGCGAGGAAGTAAGTGTTCGTGGGTTTTTAGGAAGAATGTTGTTCTCTGGTGAAGAAGCCTTAAAAAGTGCAAAAGTTTTGTCTGGAGGTGAAAAAGTTCGTTGCATGTTGTCGAAAATGATGTTGGCAAAAGCAAATGTCTTATTGATGGATGAACCAACGAATCACTTGGATTTGGAGTCTATTACAGCTTTAAATAATGGAATGAATGACTTTAATGGAACAATCATTTTTACTTCTCATGACCACGAGTTAGTAAATACGGTTGCAAATAGAATCATTGAAATTACTCCAACAGGATTTATTGACAAAATGATGCCTTATGACGATTATTTGGTTGACGCGAAAATTGCTCAATTGCAGACAGAATTGTACGTCTAAGTGAAGACAAAATCCTTTGTATTAAGACATAGATTTATTTCCTTTTTAGTGGATCTAAATTTACCTGGAATGAACCGTTTAGCGGTGTTTTTGGCAAAAAATCTTATTCCAAAGTACGAAAAGGAAGCATTCATTTTAGAAACTATCCACGGAATTCAGCTTTTAATAAATCCAAGTGAAGATATTGGCATCGAAGAAAATCTTTATCGTTTTGGAACTTACGAAAAAGGAATCTTAAATTTCATAGAAAAAAACTTAAAACAAGATCAAGTTTTCTTGGATGTTGGTGCCAATATTGGTTTAATGTCTTGTTTTGCGTCAAAAGTTTTAAGAGAATCAGGGAAAGTATTAGCCGTAGAAGCAAATCCTAAAACGCGGGAAATTTTACATTACAATTTAAAACTAAATTCGTGTAATAATGTTTCTGTTTTTCCTCTCGGATTAGGGAATGAACAGGGAAAAGCACTTTTTTTTGAAAATTGGGAAGTAAATCGTGGAGGTGCTTCTTTTCTAAATCAATCTTCTTCCGAAAATCAAGGAATTGAAGTAGAAATTAGTACCATAGACAAACTGTTTGAGGATCAACCAATTGACATCATTAAAATTGATGTGGAAGGTTTTGAATTAAATGTTTTGCAAGGAGGAATTGCAAGTATCGAAAAGCATAAACCAATTTTAATTATTGAAGTTTCTTCCAACAGAGAACACGAAATTGGAGTAAAACCGCAAGAAATAAGAACGTTTATAATGAACTTGGGTTTTTATAAAATTTACAAATTGGCAGGAAGCAAAGAACGCATTTCGAAACTTGTGGAAGTGAAATCAGAACAAGATTTACCAGAAGACGATAATATTATTTGTTTACCATTTTAAATTTTCATTCTTGTTTTTAGGAAAGTAAAAAAATCTAATTAAGTCTTTTTTATTATCTTTGAGCTATGATTTTAGGAATTGATTGGAATGTAAGTTCAGAGTTGATTGATGGTTGGTCAACGCCGAACAAATACGGATTGCTTTTCGTGAGCGGAATTATCATTGGATTTTTTGTAATAAAACGCATGTTCAAGCAAGAAAATGTGCAAGAGGAAATTTTAGATAAATTACTTTTGTATATGGTTATTGCAACTGTAATTGGCGCTAGACTAGGACACGTTTTGTTTTATGGACCTTATTTTGACGGATTAAATGCAAATGGTGTCATGGAGCGTGGCTACTTTTCGCATCCGTTGGATATACTTAAAGTGTATGAAGGTGGATTGGCTTCTCACGGAGCAGCAATTGCAATTTTAATAGCCTTATATATTTTCTCAAAAAAGATCGTCAAAAAGCCCATGCTATGGATTTTGGATCGAGTTGTGGCTCCTATTGCGATTGCAGGCTGCTTCATTCGACTGGGGAATTTGGTAAATCATGAAATTATTGGTGATCCAACTTCCTTGCCTTGGGGATTTAAATTTGCCTTTGCCGGGGACGAATATTTGATTAATGATGTGCAAGTGTACAGACATCCAGCGCAACTGTATGAGGCAATTTTTTATCTTTTCACCTTCGCTTTATTAATGTATTTATATTGGAAAACAAATGCAAAATTAAAAACAGGTTTACTCTTTGGCGTTTTTATGATTGTTTTATGGACTGGAAGATTTTTGGTAGAATTTGTAAAAGTTGGTCAAACGGCAAGAGATGAAGTCTTTGCATTAAATACCGGTCAAATGTTAAGTATTCCTCTGGTTCTTGCCGGGATTGTCATTTTGTACCTTTCTTTAAAAAGAGAGCCAGTACAAAGTTAAATTTAAGCCAATTTGTCATAAAAAATCAAAAAAAATAACTTAGGCATTCATTTTGACATTTTTTTTGCATATATTTATAAAAAATTTAAAAAATGAAAAGATCAAGAATTATTTTAATTGGTGCAATAGCGGCTGTGTTTATCATTTTTATGATGTATAGATCATCGTACAATAAAGCCATAGGTTATCAAGAAAATGTCGATGAGAAGTGGGGAAATGTTTCATCTGCTTATCAACGACGTGCTGATTTAGTCCCTCAATTAATTGCTACAGTAGAAGGAGCAGCTAAGAATGAGCAAAAAATCTTAATTAAAGTAACAGAAGCTCGTTCAGGTATGGTTGGTGTAGCTGATGAAATTGCCAATGCCAAAAATCCTGAACAATTACAAATGTTAGGCAAAAAAATAAATACAGCAATAAATCTTGCTTATGAAGCATATCCACAAATAAGATCTACGGAAAATTTTTCTGCATTACAAAATCAGTTGGAAGGTACTGAAAATCGAATCAAATTAGAAAGAGACCGTTATAATGAATCTATAAAAGAATATAATACTCATATTAGAGGGTTTTTTAATAGTATGTTTTTAAATGCATCAACTTTTCCAAAGAAAAAAGCGTTTAAAAACGATCCAGGTGCCGAAAAAGCAACTGAGGTTAAATTTAACCTGTAAATGAGAGCAAAAAACTTCTTTAATCTTCAACAGCAAAAAAATATTGTAGATGCAATTTCGTCAGCAGAATTAAATACTTCTGGCGAAATTCGTTTACACCTTGTTGATTCTACAAAAAATGATGTTTACCAAGAGGCAATCTCCGTTTTTGAATCACTCGAAATGACAAAAACAGAACAGCGAAATGGTGTTTTGATTTTTATGGCCGTGCGTGATAAAAAATTTGCAATTCTGGGAGATAAAGGCATTAACGATATTGTTCCATCAGATTTTTGGGATTCTGTTCGAGATGAAATGATTAGCTTTTTCAAAAAACATGAATTCGAACAAGGGATTATAGCAGGAATAACAGCTGTTGATCAAAAATTAAAAGCTCATTTTCCTTATTCAAAGGACGATGAAAATGAGTTGTCAAATGAAATTTCCTTTGGAGAAAAATAATTGAATGAGAATAAAACAAAAATTCCTTACAATAAAAAAATATAGCTTGCTTTTTGCTTTGCTTGTTTTGACGTTTACTGCCTTTGGTCAGCGACTAGATATTCCTGCAAAGCCAAATCCCCCTCGATTAGTTAATAATTTATCGAAAGAGTTTCCTAATTTCCTATCTCCTGGCGAGGAAAAAGCATTGGAAGAGAAGTTAGTTGCTTTTTCTGATTCAACATCTAACCAGATTGTAATTGTAATTGTTGACGATTTGAAAGGGTATGAACCTTGGGATTTCGCAACAGAATTAGGTGAACAGTGGCAAGTTGGACAAGGGAAAGAAGATAATGGAATTGTTATTCTTGTAAAACCTACTGGTGGTCAAGGTGAACGTAAAACACACATTGCTGTAGGGCGTGGTTTAGAAGGTGCTATTCCAGATTTGACATCAAAAGATATCATTGAAAATGAATTATTGCCAAACTTCAAAAATGGCAATTTCTACCAAGGATTAGATGAAGCAACTGATGTGATTATGGCCTTGGCAAAAGGAGAATATAATTACAAAGATTACAAGAAAAATAGTGGGAATGGAAGTGGTTTTATTATTGTAATTATCATTATTGTAATCATTGTTTTATTGATTAAATTCGGGCCGAAAAACGGAAGCGGAGGGGGAGGAAATGGCTTTACCTATGGTGCTGGTGGTTTCTTTGCTGGAAGAGCTTTTGGTTCAGGTGGCGGTTCATCAGGTGGCGGTTTCGGCGGCTTTGGCGGCGGTAGCTTTGGAGGTGGTGGATCTGGCGGAAGCTGGTAAAACTTTGAACGTAAAAAAGAATGGCAGAACCATTAAAAAATATCTATTCCGAAAAATTTTTCGAAGCATTTTCTGAAATCTTAGCTGATGAAATTACTTCTTTTGATAAGCATAAATTTTCAAAAGAAATTTTTAGTTCAAATTGGCACGAATTAGAGTTAAAACAAAGAATGACCCGCATTGCGCAGGTCTTGAGAAAGCATTTGGATCCGAATTACAAAAAATCATTGGAGCAAATTTGTTCTATCATTGATAAGCAAAGAAGGAATCATTCCAATGGCTTCAATTTTGAATTTATGTTTTTTCCTGAGTTTATTCAACTTTTTGGATTGGAAGATTTTGAAAACTCAATAAATGCAATCGAAAAAGTGACACAATATACGAGTTGTGAATTTGTTGTTCGACACTTTTTAAATTCTTATCCGGAAGAAATGTCAAAACAAATGTTTGCTTGGTCAGGGCACAAACATCATTACGTGCGACGCTTGGCTTCAGAAGGAATGCGTACCAAATTACCTTGGGCAGTAAAGGTAAATCATTTAAGTACAGAGCCTGAAAAAATTCTTCCTTTGTTGGAAAAACTTATTGAGGATGAAGCGGAATGGGTTCGTAAAAGTGTTGCAAATTCTTTAAATGATTTATCAAAGGATATTCCTGATTTAGTCATTGAATTTGCTCAAAAATGGACAAATAAAAGCACGGAAATTAATAAAGTATTAAAACATGGCTTGAGAACTTTATTAAAACAAGGGAATGTAGAAGCACTGAAATTATTTGGATTAAATGCTGACTCAAAAGTAGAATTAGTTGAATGTCAAATTGTTGCTAATAAAGTTCAGATAGGA
>JBIKSI010000198.1:0-4678 GCA_044348665.1 Crocinitomicaceae bacterium | reverse complement strand
GATTTGATTCAATTATACGCCAAACGTAAAAGCCAACCGGGGTTTGCATTTTCACCCGACACTTATTTGCAGGACGAATTGGAAGCTTCTTTTATGTATGAAGACACGCCAGATCAGATGAAATCGACGGAGGCAATCAAAAAAGATATGGAATCTTCTATGCCGATGGATCGGTTGATTTGCGGAGACGTCGGTTTTGGGAAAACTGAATTGGCTGTCCGAGCAGCATTCAAAGCAGTAGCAGATAGCAAACAAGTTGCAATTTTGGTGCCCACAACGATTTTGTGTCATCAACATTTTAGAAGTTTTAGTGAGCGTTTGAAAGATTTTCCAGTGAAAGTAGATTACATCAATCGTTTTAAATCTGCCAAACAAATTACTGAAACACTTAAAAAAGTACAAACTGGAGAAGTTGATATTTTAGTTGGAACACATAAAATTGTTGGAGATAAAGTCAAATTTAAAGATTTAGGTTTGATGATTATTGACGAAGAACAAAAGTTTGGGGTTGCAGTAAAAGACAAACTCAAAACGATGAAGGCTACGGTTGATACCTTGACTTTGACTGCTACACCGATACCAAGAACTTTGCAATTTTCTTTGATGGGCGCGCGAGATTTGAGCATCATCAATACACCACCGCCAAATCGTCAACCTGTATTAACCGAAGTAATTCAATTCAACGAAGAAACTATTCGCGATGCAATTGCTTATGAGGTTTCTCGTGGTGGACAAGTATATTTTGTGCACAATCGTTTGGCAAATATCAAGGAAGTTTCTGGTATGATTCAACGTTTGTGTCCTGGAGTTCGAGTTGGAATTGGCCACGGACAAATGGAAGGACATCAACTTGAAAAAATTATGTTGGATTTCATTAATGGAGAATACGATGTACTATTAGCAACGACAATTATCGAATCTGGAATTGATATTTCAAACGCAAATACCATTATCATTAATCAGGCTAATAATTTCGGTTTAAGTGATTTACATCAATTACGTGGGAGAGTTGGTCGTTCCAATAAAAAAGGATTTTGTTATTTGATTGCTCCTAAATTTCACGAAATGACTTCTGAGGCGCGCAAACGTTTGGAGGCTTTGGTTCAATTTTCAGACTTAGGTTCTGGATTCAACATTGCGATGAAGGATTTGGACATTCGCGGAGCTGGAAATTTATTGGGTGGTGAACAAAGTGGATTCATTGCAGATATTGGTTTTGAGATGTACCAAAAAATCTTGAACGAAGCGATGGAGGAATTGCGAGAATCTGAATTCAAAGATTTATTTGAAGAAAGAAATACTGACCAATTTCAAAGTTTTGTAAAAGATTGTGTCATCGAAACGGATTTAGAAATCAGAATTCCAGATGATTACGTTAATAATGTAGCTGAGCGTTTAAGTTTGTATCAACAATTGGATAACTTAGAGAATACTGAAGCTTTGGCGAAATTTTCAACTTCCTTAATTGACCGTTTTGGTCCTTTGCCTCGTTCTGTGAAAGAATTGTTTAAATCCTTCGAATTACGTTGGTTGGCCGAACAAGTTGGAATCGAGAAGTTGGTAATCAAATCAAATTCGATGGTTTGTTATTTCATTTCCAATCCACAATCAAAATTTTATGATTCTGAAGGATTTCAAAATGTATTAAAGTACATTCAATCTGGTCCTAAAGATTGTAAATTGAGTGAAAAGAACGATAAATTGAGATTAATTTACTCAAATATTTCAACGATTGACCAAGCATTGAAGCGACTGGGAGAGATTGCTTAAATGACACTAATAATTTAATATGAAATTATCATTTTCAATAACAGCGCTTTTCTTTTTTCAATTTTTAAAGGCACAAAGTTTTGCTCCTGCGCCTGGATATAGTGGTTCAACAGCAATCCACAAGGACAGTTCAATTTTTCTTTCTTGGGCTAATGGAATTGAATTTCAGCGCGGATTTTTAGATATTTCAAATAAATCTCTTGGTCTAGCAAGTTTTGGAGAGGCAGAAAATGCACTTTTTCAGGCAGAAGGGAATTCAATTGACGTCGTTTCATTTGGGGATAGTGGAATTGCAGTTTTGTCATTTCCATATCCAATAACTAATGGAAATGGATTCGATTTTGCTGTTTTTGAAAATGGATTTACTGATCATTACGTAGAATATGCTTTTGTTGAAGTGAGTTCTGACGGAGAAAATTATGTCCGATTCCCTAATTATTCTGAAACACCAACTGAGATTCAAATGGGAAGTTTTGAGTTTTCAGACTGTCGTTTCGTTCATAATTTAGCAGGGAAATACCGACAAGGGTATGGAACTCCTTTTGATTTAGAAGATTTACGAGATTCGGCGAATTTGGATGTCAATGCAATTAGCCATGTGAAAATCATTGATGTTATTGGAAGTATAAATTCCGATTATGGCACTTTTGATTCCGAAAATCGAATAATAAATGATCCTTGGCCATCAGCCTTTGAGTCTGGTGGATTTGATTTAGATGGGGTAGGAGTCATTCATCAAACAAGTGTTGGTTTGAAGGAGAAAGAGCTATTTTCTGATTTTTTTCAGATTAAGAACGATAAAATCACATTCAAAAAAGAAGGAATAAATCAAATCCATTTTTTTGACCTAACAGGACAGCAAATATTACAATCTCAAGTTGAGCAAGCAGAAAATTCCATTTTTTTCATCTCATTTGACTATCAAAATCAGCATTATAATTTTAAATTCTTAAAATAGTTGAAGATCTTGTTTTTGGAGAATGGCTTCAAAAGTCTGAATTCATAAATCAATACAAATTTCGCTGATCAACCTCACTTTCACATATAATTTTTTTACAATAAAATTCGGTTTTTTACGATTAATTGTGCCTAGAAAACGTAAATCTGGCACCTTTCACAAAAAGTAAGCGTAAAAAAATCAAGTGTTTGAGCGTAGCGAGTTTTGATTTTTTAGTGTCGTTTGTAGAAAGGTAGATGCGTTTTCAAGCACTAGACTTCTGGTTCTTTTTGGCGATGAAAAAGAACAAAAAAATAGATTTTAGCATTAATTTATGTTTTAGAGGTCGATATGAGATTAATCACAATATTTTTTTACGTTAAAACACAAATTTCATCATTCAATTTACGTATATTTGCCGAAATTTTTATTCCAAGATATGTTAGCAGAAAAAATAACAGACACTCAAATTTTTGACTTAATTGCAGAAGAGAAAAACCGTCAATTGCACGGGATTGAATTAATTGCTTCTGAAAACTTCGTAAGTGAACAAGTGATGCAGGCAATGGGTTCTGTTTTGACTAACAAATACGCGGAAGGTCTACCCGGAAAACGTTATTATGGTGGTTGTGAGGTAGTTGACAAAGTAGAGCAATTGGCGATTGATCGTTTGTGTGAATTATTTGGCGCAACTTGGGCGAACGTTCAGCCACATTCAGGAGCGCAAGCAAATGCAGCAGTTTTTTTAGCTTGTCTAAACCCAGGAGATAAAATTTTAGGCTTTGATCTTTCTCACGGTGGACATTTAACACATGGTTCGCCAGTAAATTTTTCAGGAAAATTGTACAAACCTTTTTTCTACGGTGTAAACCAAGAAACAGGACAAGTGGATTACGATGTTTTAGAAGAAGTTGCTCGCAGAGAAAAACCAAAAATGATTATTTGTGGCGCTTCAGCTTACTCACGTGATTGGGATTATGCACGAATCAGAAAAGTAGCAGATGAAATTGGAGCAATAATTTTAGCTGACATTTCTCACCCAGCAGGATTAATTGCAGCAGGCTTATTGTTTGATCCATTAGAGCATTGCCATATTGTAACAACAACAACTCATAAAACATTACGTGGACCTCGTGGAGGAGTAATCATGATGCGTCATAATTTTGAAAATCCATTTGGAATTAAGTGGAATAATGGGAATCTACGTTCAATGGGGGCATTGTTAGATGCAGCAGTTTTTCCTGGAATTCAAGGTGGACCATTGGAACATGTCATTGCAGCTAAAGCTGTTGCATTTGGAGAGGCTTTGACAGATGAATACAAAACATACATGAAACAAGTTCAGAAAAATGCTTCTATCATGGCAGATGAATTTGTGAAATTAGGATACAAAATTATTTCTGGTGGAACAGATAATCACTCGATGTTGATTGATTTACGTTCAAAAGGAGTTACCGGGAAAGATGCAGAAATCACCTTGGTAAAAGCAGATATTACCGTTAACAAAAATATGGTTCCATTTGATACAGAATCACCATTCGTTACTTCAGGAATTCGAGTTGGAACTCCAGCAATCACAACTCGTGGAATCAAAGAAAATGAAATTCCAAAGATTGTAGCATTAATTGATCGAGTATTAACGAATATCTCTGACGAATCAGTAATCGCTGAAGTTCGCACTGAAGTGAATGCAATGATGAGTGGATTGCCTTTGTTTCAGATGTAAAAAAATAGATAAAAATTGAAAATGTAGAGTTGAGAATAATTCTACATTTTCGGTTTCCCACACCGATTTTTCCAAATTCAATATGAAACTAAAGATTCGTGAGATTCGCGTTCTAATATAGACTAATGAATTGTTTCAGTTGAATTATTTATACCGATTACATTTTCAATAGTATCCAATAAATTATCTACGATGCTGCCTTTGGCGGTGGAAACTTTTCAAATTGTATCGGCATAATACTGAAT
>JBIKSI010000251.1:0-4686 GCA_044348665.1 Crocinitomicaceae bacterium | reverse complement strand
CCCCATTTGGAGTAAATGAGTTCGGAACGTAAAAAATAAGCGTTTCAGGCACGGTAACAATAATACTTGTTGTGTCCGAACAGCCATCAATACTTGTAGCAATTAAATTGATGGTATAGTTTCTTGGTTCTTGCGAAAACAAGTGAATTGGCTCCACATCTGTTGAAGTTGTGTTATCTCCAAAAGTCCATTCATACGTCACCGCATTTTGAGAAAGATTGATAATTTCTGCTTGCGGGTTGATAGGGTCAAGGATGTTGTTTTCTAGCAAGAAACTTGCATTTGCTTGAGCATTTACTGTAATTGTAGTGGTATTCTGCCCACCACATCCTGTTAATAAGGTGTAAGTGATGTCATTAGCACCAATCGTAGCTTGACTCGGGTCAAAAACTCCGGCTGCATCGTCAATAATTCCAGAACCTGTCCAAATTCCACCAGGAACATCAGCTACTAATACTACAGGAATGTCTGTTTCACAAAAAGGACCTGCTGCTACGATATTAATTGGTGTTTCCCCGCTCACTGTTACGGTTGTTGTAGAAGAAGCAGAACAACCATTCGCAGTTGCAGTCACTGTGTAATCTCCAGAATTAGCAATTAAAGCTAGAGGAATGACATTGTTTTGTGCTCCAGACGCATAGTTTGGACCTGTCCAAGAAAAAACTGCTCCAGCAACATTATTTACGTTTAGGTTTAAGTTTGCATCCTCACAAAGCGGACCATTGTTTGTTGCATTAATCACAGGAATTGGATTAACAGTCAAACTTACTTGATTTGATATTGTAGGACAGGTATTGTCTACTTCAGAAATTACGACTTGATATATTAATCCATCTAAACCAGTATTATCTGTAATAGAAAGTGCATTTGTTGTTGCACCTGAAATATTTCCAGGAAAATCAATCACATTAAAGAAAGTAGTTCCATTGTTATTACTTACTTGCCATTGAAAAGCAGTTGCACCAGTTGCGCTAACTGTAAAATTAACTTGATTTCCTTCACAATCCGTTTGAGAAGTTGGTTGAGCAGTTATAATTGGTGAATTACAGGTAGATGCAGTACAAGTTGCAGTACCAATGTTGTAACAATCTGTACCATTTGTTGTAAGTGTTAAATCAACCACATCATCAGGATTCAAGCCATTTAAAGTAAAACTTACTCCAGCTTGATTTCCACCATTAATCGCTGCTCCATTATTTATGGAATAAGAAATGTCGTAATCACTTGCACCGACTAAAGCTGTCCAATCAAAAGTAACAGATGAAACTGTTGAAGTTCCACAGGTGATTACTGGTGTTTGATAATCTACCACATCAATGGTTAAATCACTTGTAACTGCACATTGTCCTGCATCGGGAGTAAAAGTGTAAGTAGTTGTCAATGTGTTATCCAAAGCTGGTGACCACGTTCCGTCAATGTTATTTGTAGAACTTAAAGGCAGTGCCGCTAATACATCTCCATTACAAATTGCTGCAACTGCATTAAATGTTGGCGTAATGATTGGATTAACAACAATTTGAAGCATATTGTCCAAAGCACATTCACCAGCATCAGGAGTAAAAGTGTAAGTTGTGGTAGTTGTATTGTCCAAAGCAGGTAACCACGTTCCGTTGATGCTATTGTTAGAAATTAAAGGTAAAGCATTTAAAACTTCCCCATCACAAATTGGGTTAACAGCCGTAAAGGTTGGCAAAACACGAGCATTAACTGTTAACAACACAGGAATTGAAGTTGTAGGGCATAAATTCGTTGCTTCATCAATAACTAATTGATATTGATTTGCATCCAAACCTGTATTGTCAGAAATTGTTAAATCAAGCGTTGAGGTACCAGAATAAACACCGCCATCTGCTAAATCATTAAAAGTAGCACCACCATCAGTACTCATTTGCCATTGATAGCTTGTTCCACCTGTTTCAGTTATCGAAAAAGTGACCGCATTGCCTTCACATTGGATATCTGATGTGGCATCACTCACAATAATTGGAGGCACACATTCAATAGCAGAGCAAATTCCAGATCCAATTTCGTAACAATCAGTTCCGTTCACTTGCACAAAAATTTCAACCTGATCATTTGGACTCAGGCCTCCTAAAGTGAAAGAGTTAGCAGCTTGATTGCCATTAATTATTGCTGGATTTGAATTGATCGAATAAGATATGTCATAATCGTTTGCTCCAGCAAGTAAATTCCAATTAAAAATGACAGAATTTGATGTTGATAGGCCACAAGTAATGTTCGGGGAAACTCTCGAATTTACTATAATATCAAGTGTAGTATTGGTTGCACATTCACCAATTGCTGGATTAAAGGTATAAGTTGTTGTCGTTGTGTTATCTAATGCAGGCGACCATGTTCCATCAAATGTGTTCAAAGAAGTTGTTGGTAATGCAGCTAAAGCATCTCCCTCGCAAATATCCGCAATAGCATTAAATGTTGGAATAACTTTTTGGTTGACTTCTATATCCAAAGTTGTAGAGTTAGCACATTCGCCTACATCAGGTGTAAAAGTATAAGTGGTCGTAGTTGTGTTATTAAGTGTAGGCGTCCAAGTTCCATCAAAAGAATTTAATGAAGTTGTTGGCAGTGCGGCTAAAGCATCTCCTTCACAAATATCCGCAACAGCATTAAATGTTGGATTTACTTTTTGATTGACTACGATATCTAAAGTTGTTGAGTTCGCGCATTCACCAAGAGCAGGTGTAAAAGTATATGTTGTTGTTGCAGTGTTATTTAAAGCAGGAGACCAAGTTCCGTCAAAAGAATTTAATGAAGTAGTTGGTAAAGCAGCTAAAACTTCACCTTCGCAGATTGCAGCGACTGCATTAAATGTTGGATCTACTTTTTGATTTACAGTAATATCTAATGTCGTTGTATTTGCACATTCACCTGCAGCAGGAGTAAAAGTATATGTTGTTGTTGCAGTGTTATTTAAAGCAGGAGACCAAGTTCCATCAAAAGAATTTAATGAAGTAGTTGGTAAAGCGGCTAAAACTTCACCTTCGCAGATTGCAGCTACCGCATTAAATGTTGGATTTACTTTTTGATTTACAGTAATATCTAATGTCGTTGTATTTGCACATTCACCTGCGGAAGGAGTAAAAGTATATGTTGTTGTTGCAGTGTTATTTAAAGCAGGAGACCAATTTCCGTCAAAAGAATTTAATGAAGTAGTTGGTAAAGCAGCTAAAACCTCTCCTTCACAAATTGCAGAAACAGCTGTAAATGTAGGAGTTACTTTTTGATTTACTGTTATTTGAAGTGTTACTGGCGATGCACATTGACCAGCATCTGGTGTGAAAGTGTAAGTTGTTGTCGCTGTGTTATTTAAAGCAGGAGACCAAGCGCCTGTAATTCCATTTGTTGAGGTAGTTGGCAAAGCAGCAAGAGCTTCTCCTTCACAGATTGCTGCCACGGCGTTAAAAGATGGTGTTGTACCTGTGAATGTCCCAGTACCTCCAAATGACATGTTTACCCCATCAAAGCCAGTATCATTATTTATTAAGATGGCATAACTTGTGCCTGCAACCATATTGAAAAAACGACAATATGCATTTTTAGTTGCATCACAACCTGGTGTTTCAGAGACATCAGTGTCTGTAAGATTGAGTCCTGTTGAGCCAGTTGCATTTAAGCAGGAAGCTACATTACACCTTACAGCGTTTCCAGCTCTAACGCATGCATTGTTTGTTGTTAATTGGTATAATGCCCAGTCAACATCATGTGAGTTATCGTTTGGTGTAATATCAAATGTTAGGGTACCTGATGTTTGACAAGTCCAATAAAACCAAATCGAGTTTTGTTCACCACCAGTCATACAAGACGTAGTATTCGGTTCACTTGAATTTAATCCGCCTCCGCTAAAACCAGAGACGCCAAATGAACTTTTGTCACAAAGGTATATTGCACCGCTACAATCCGCACTTCCAGCTGGTGGAGGTGTAAAATTATCTACGCATAAGTCAAATGTTCCAACACCTCCAGAGGTTGAGCTGATTCGAATTAAATATTCCTGGCCAATAACTAATCCTCCATTGTATAAGGTGGTTAAATCTACACCGCTTGTTCCGTTAGCACATGCTTCGTCAAAAATTGTTACTGCACAATCGCCACTATATAAAGCTATTCTAGGTCGCGTAATTCCGCTGAAACCTGTTCCTTCTGCGGAAATATTTACATCAGTTGCTTCTGCCGTAAATCTAAACCAAACATCAAAGCTTGCTGATGCAGCCCAACATGTAGGAAGGCCGAATGTACTTGCTGTTGAGGTTTCATTTGAAAACTCTTGCCCCACAGAACAGTAACTTGTTACATTAGGGATATTTGTGGCAGTTGCACATTCATCACTTTGGCCATAGCTAAAGAGTGTAAATATGATTCCGCAATAAGTGATTAGGTTTTTTATTTTCATAGTTTATTTTAATATGTTAATAGAACCGACAACCGTTTGTTTTTCAGCATTTCCATCAATTCCAAAAATTATTTTCCAGGTATATGTGCCTTCTTCTGCTAGTCCGAAATTTTTAAAAGTTCCATCCCAACCAACGGTATGATCTAAGGATTCAAAAATTAGTTCACCCCATCTGTTGTAAATACTCAATCGATAGTCAAAAGGATCAAAACCAGATGTAAATATAGGTAAAAAAGTGTTATTTAATTCATCCCCATTTGGAGTAAATGAGTTCG
>JBIKSI010000003.1:0-46738 GCA_044348665.1 Crocinitomicaceae bacterium | reverse complement strand
TGTAGGGCTTACTTTTGAAAATCAAATAAAAAAACCACTAAACACTGGGTTGTAGGTTGAAAAATCCCCGATTCTAATTTTTATCGGACACTAGTGTTTTTAAATAACAATTTGCTAATTTTCTCTCTTGAAGTGCCTAGGTCAATAATATAGACTCCAGAAAAAAATGAACTTAGGTCAATATCAACTTGCTTTGAACATAAATTTACTAAATTTACTAAAATTTTGCCATTCAAATCCCTAATTTCTAACTTTTCAATAAGAGCAGGAGAATCAATTGTGAATTTATTAAATGTTGGATTTGGATAAAAATTAATTTTAGCTTCAAGGAATTCAATTGCTCCCAAACTTGGAATTTCATTATTCATCGTGGAATATGTAAACCATTGTTGACCGACTAAATTAATATTTGATTTCCATGTTCCATTTGAAGCATTAAATTCCGAGGAATATATTGAAAAAATGCTGTCCAAATCGTCATCATGTGAGTTTAACCAAGGACCTAAAAAATCATTTTCAGATGAAAATAAAGCTGCAATATTAATTGAAGGAGCACTATTTCCAAGATATTACAAGCGTTGTGATGAAACATCAAAACAATTTTGTGGATTTAATTGATAATTACTCAATAAAACACGGTCTGCAAACAATTTTATTTGATCTGCTTGATTTTGATTAAACCATCCTAAATATACTTCTGTTATTACATCATTTTGAGTGGCCAAAGATTTTATCGCCTCTAATTCTTGCATATAGAATTGAAAAGCCCCATCTTCATCACAAGTGAGTCCTGCACCTTGCAAATAGCTTGTACAATAATACCCAGAAACAGCAGAGGGAACCCAAAATTCAAATTCTAAATTAAATACATTGAATTGCTCATTGAAGTTTTAATTTTGATTAAACGGAACAATCTTATTTTCAAAAAACCAAGCATTCTCAGCAACTGCAGTTATTTCTACTACATTGTGCAAAATTCTAGCCTCACTAATAAAGTTTCGTAAATCATCCATTTGTTGAGGAGAATTAAAATCTAAATTATGAAGGTTATATAAGGCAATTGAATTGAAATTTTGATGATCAATATAGGCAAATAAGGAATCTTCTCTTTCTTGATTACCCAAAATTTGATGAAACCCATCCACATAAAGACCTTTGTGATTTTGACAATGGCTTTGTAATACAAGACAAAAAAATAGGAAACTAAGCTGCTTATGGATTCTCACTGAAATAATGTTTATCTCAAAGTTAATCTTTTTATTCAAATACAAAATTTTTCGATTAAAAAAAATAATAGACTGGTCGAAATTGAAAAATTATTTAAATTTGTTAAAAATATGTACCCATGAAAATCATTTCTTTTAATGTAAACGGAATACGAGCAATTGCTCAAAAAACTTTTTTGCAAGACATGAATGAGCTTGATGCTGATATCATTTGTTTGCAAGAGACAAAAGCGAGTGTTGACCAAGTAAAAGAAGCCTTGGACAGCCTAGATCAATATTCGATTTTTGCAAATGAAGCGAGTAAGAAAGGGTATTCTGGAACAGCAATTCTTTCAAAAATTGAACCAATTTCGGTGGAATTTGATATGGGTGTTGAAGAACATGATGATGAGGGACGAGTAATTTGTGCAGAATATGCGAAATTCTACCTCGTAACAGTTTACGTACCAAATTCTGGAAGTGAATTAGCGCGTTTACCCTATAGACAAACTTGGGATTCAGATTTTTTAGTGTATTTAAAAAAATTAGAGGACAAAAAACCTATTTTAGTGTGTGGTGATTTTAATGTTGCTCACAAAGCAATCGATTTAAAGAATCCAAAGCCAAACTACAATAAATCCGCGGGCTATATGCAAGAGGAGATTGATGGAATGGACAATTTTATTGCTGAAGGTTTGGTGGATACATATAGATATTTTTACCCAGATGAAATAAAATACACTTGGTGGAGTTATAGAGCTGGAGCAAGACAGAAAAATGTTGGTTGGAGAATTGATTACTTTTTAAGTTCAAAATCCTTTATGCCTATGATAAAAAACGCATTCATTTTAAATGAAATCATGGGTTCTGACCACTGTCCTGTTGGAGTTGATTTAGTATGAGATATGCGATTTTAATAGTATTCATTCTTGGAATATCAAAATTTCAAGCCCAATTCAAGTTTGATTATAAAGATTCAATCAAAGTGAGTTTGGCTGGAACAGAATTCAAACTTCCTTGGTTTGGAGGATTAAATTATGCACAATTTTCAGAAATTGATTTTGATTTTGATGGTGACCAAGATTTATTCATTTTCGATCGAAGTAGAGATAACATTCGACTCTTAGAGCAAATTGAAGAAAATAGTATTAAGAAATATAAACAAGTGCATAGTGCATCAACACTTTTCCCGGAAGACTTGAGGTATCGTGTTGCTCTTGTGGATTTTAATTTAGATGGAAAAAATGATATTTTTACCTATGGAATTGGTGGAGTCAAAGTTTTCAAAAATACGGGAAATGTTTTCACAGGTCTAAGTTGGGAGCTTGTCACAGATTTACTTTATTCCGATTACAATGGGGATTATAACAACTTATACGTGAGTTCAAGCGACATTCCAGCTTACGTTGATGTGGATTTTGATGGCGATATTGACATTTTAACCTTTGAAATATCGGGTGAACGTGTTGAATATCACCAAAATCAAAGTCAGGAACTTTATGGGCACTCAGATTCTTTGAAATTTGTGCTCAAAAATCGTTGTTGGGGGGCATTTACGGAAGATGCGATTACTTCTGAAATTGTTCTAAACGCTAGTAACACAGAATGTAACGCTGGAAATGTGACTAATCCGCAATTAAGTCAAAATGATAATATTGAGAAACTTACAGAAAATCAAAATTTTACTCGACATGCAGGTTCAACAATTTTGGCCTTTGATTATGATAATTCTGGAGTTTATGATTTGGTATTGGGAGATGTGAACTTGAATAGCCTTGCTTTATTACTTAATGGGGGCACTGATGTAAACACTAATTCGGCCATGAATGAACTTGATTTGAATTTCCCGAGCAATACAACGCCTGCAAACGTTTCAATTTTCCCAGCTGCTTACTACATCGATGTTGATTTCGATTCGAAAAAAGATTTATTAGTAACTCCAAGTGCAAAGGGGATTTCTCAAAATGAAAAAAGTATTTATTTCTACAAAAATATTGGAACAAGTCTAAATCCAGTATTTAATTTTCAATCTAAAAATTATTTTCAATCCGAAATGTTGGAAGTTGGAACGGGTTCAATTCCTGTTTTTGTAGACCAAAATGGCGATGGATTGAAAGATTTATTGATTGCGAATTTTTTTAAATACAAGGAACCATTGAGCAAGGAATCTGCAATTGTAAGTTTTGTCAATGTAGGAAATGTAACAACGCCGGAATTTACATTTTTTGAATCTAATTTTATGAATTTAACCTCCCAAGATTTGGGCTTACGTTTTGTTCCAGCTTTTGGTGACATTGATTCCGATGGAGATCAAGATTTATTTTTAGGTTTAGATAATGGGAATCTTAATTTTTATGAAAACATCGCTGGAGCTGGAAATCCACTTAGTTTTTCGAATCCAATTAGTAACTTTACGGACAACAATGGAACTCCCATAACAACAAGTAGTTACTGCTTTCCGCAACTTTTCGATTTGAATGAGGATGGTAAATTGGATTTAATTCTTGGAAAAAAGACGGGGGAAATAATGTTTTACGAGAATATTGGTACACCACAAAACCCTTCATTTGCTCTAAAAAACGGAAAACTTGGTGAAATTGATGTAGCGACTGCAAGTCCTGATGGATATCCAACTCCACATTTTTTCAAATTTGAAGACACAATCCGTTTATTTTTAGGAGCTTTTGATGGTAAAATTAGATTTTACGATGGCATTTCGGAACATTTAGACTCTAACGAAACATTTAACTTGATTTCAGACAACTTCCTGGGAATCAATGCCGATGCGTATAGTTCTTGCTGGATCAATGACATCGATAATGACGGAAATCTTAATATGTTTGTTGGTGGTGATTTAGGCGGCATTTTCCACTTAGAACATGATGAAAATAGTAATTTAAGCTTGAAGGAAAATAAGAAGGAAAAACCACAAATTATTGTATCGCCAAATCCTAGTTCAGGTTTGTTAAATTTAGTTTGGTCTGATAAATTTGATTCCAATTCCTCCTTTGAAATAAGTAATATTTTAGGAGAAATTGTATTTTTTTCTGATACAATAAAAAGTAATATTGATATTACTATGCTGCCCAATGGAATTTATTTCTTGAAAATAAAAAGTGAAAAAGAACTTGTTCTGAAGGTGGTGAAACAGTAATTTTTTTTGCAAAATCATCTTCTTTTGAAATATAAATACAAACGTTTTGCATTACTCCCAAGTCACTTCCCCTTTAATACCACAAACTCCCTTCTTATCATTTAATAGTAATTCAAAAGTTATTTCTTCTTCGCCCCATTTATGCCATATATTATCGTATTTCAGAGGTAAAATTTCTTTTCCTTCGATATCAATCACTCCTTTTTTACCATCGCCTTTAACAATAAAATATCCTTTCGATTCTGATAAATCATAAAAGTCATAATTTCTTTTGTTAATTATTTTTCCTTTTCGGTTCACCAATAGTAAGGTGTCGGATTTTTGAAATTTCTGATATTGCTGCTCACTTTCTGGTAATTTATCAAACTCATTTCCTTTAACATCAATAAACACAGGAACCTCAAGTTTATACCCCAAAATATAATCCTCGTTCCAATAACCAAAAACATCTGAATAATTTTTGTTGTTAATTCTATTCCCAATGCTATCTGTCAAAAAATAAGCTGACTCTTTTTGAACAATATTTACTTTGTCATAGCCTATTTTAGAGGCAATTATTGCATCATACTCCAAGGGAATAATTGTTTTCCCAAACATGGTAATACTTCCACATTTACCTTTAATATTAACAGGAAATGGGTCATTTAAACCAATGTAAGCTTTGTCTCCATCAATCAAAGTCATTAAACTTATAAAATTGGGACTGATTTGTTTTTTGGATGTAAAATCATAAAAAAATGTTCTTTTTTATCTTCAATCAAGACAATATTTTCAATCTCATTACAAGAATAAATTTTCTCATATTTGCAAGGAATAAGCTCATTTCCAGTTTCAAGACTAAAAACTCCTGACAAACCATTTTTTACAACAAAAGCAGTATTGTAATTGGATCTATTTGCGAAAACAGAATCATATAAAATCACTTTTTCACCTTTAATATTACAAATTGAATTCTCATAAAAATCACAAAATTGAAACTTTTGAGAAAAGATGTTTTGAATAAGAAAAGTACAAAAAATTAGAGAGACACTTATTTTTTTTCTAGTCATAGCTTGTATTTATTTTATCGTTACCAAAAACTTATCCAAATTTTTTATACTGTAACTGATTTCATTTTTGTAAATAATAACAGGCATCGTTACAGAACCACCTTTGAATTTAGTTTTACTATACAATTGATCGTACATTTTCTCTTTATTTTCCTTATCACTTTTAATATCGTATTCAACAAACTGAATGTTGTTGTTTTTCAAATATTCCCTGGTTTTGTTGCATCTGCCACAAGTGGGTAAAGTATACAAAACCAAAGTGTTTTCATCATTTGAAAGCACTTTTTCTTCTGTTTTAATTTCTTGAGAAAAAGAAAAATTTGAAAGACAGAATAAAACTGCGAAGAATATTATAATTTTCATGCTAATTTTTCCATTTGATTATGTAAAATGCTAAATTACAAAAGAAAACTCACTTTGGCTCAATCAAATCCCACAAATTGCCATACAAATCGGCAAACACAAAAACCTTCCCAAATTCTTCTTCCGAAGGTTCGCGAATTATTTTTACTCCGTTTTTCACAAATAAATCGTATTCTCGTTGCAGATTATCTGTGTGCATGAATAAAAAAACACGTCCTCCCGTTTGATAACCAACGGATTTATTTTGCTCTTCATTTGCCGCTTGCGCTAATAATAATGTAAAACTTGCATCCTTGCTAGGTGCAATTCTAACCCATCGTTTCGTATCGCTTAATTTCGTATCTTCAACTAAATAAAAATTTAATTTTTGAGTATAAAACTCAATCGCTTCGTCGTAGTTTCTCACTACCAAAGCCACTTGAAAAACAGATCTTTGTGTCATTATTTAAAATAAATTAAGTTGATTGTCGAAATTTGAATTTTCGAGCATTAATAATTGTTTTTTAGCATTTAAACCTCCTGCGTAACCCGTTAATTCTCCAGAAGAACCAATCACTCGGTGGCAAGGAATTATGATTGCAATTGGATTTGCTCCATTCGCTGTTGCAACCGCACGAATTGCTTTTTCATTGTTCATTTTTTTTGATAAATCTAAACAACTCAGCGTTTTTCCAAAAGGAATTTGTAGCAAACATTTCCAAACTTCCTGCTGAAAAGCGGAACCAACGGCAATAAGTGGTAAATCAAAAATTTTGAGTTGCTTTGAAAAATAAGATTTCAACTGAGTTTTACATTCCCGAATAATATCTGTTTCCTCGGGAAAAAAATCTGCCTTGAATGCATTTTTTAATCTCGTATCTATTTGAGACCTCATCTTTCGGTATTTCCAGTCGCACAAACAAATTTCACCCTCAAAATCTCCAATAATCAATTCTCCGAATGGAGTTTTATATGCTGAAATACTAATTTTTTTCATCGACCTTTAAGGGAAAATTCCAAATCGTATTTTTTCAATTCTCTGATGAAATTATTATTTACATCAACGCGAATATTTTTTGAAGGCATCGAAATTTCAATTCCGTCCAATGGATCATGCACAATAAATTTCACTTGACAACTACCTGGATTCTCCACGAAAAGTTTATTTAAGTCTGAAATCAATAACTGATTCACATTTTTTGTAGCAACACGTAAATCAATGGAATGCGCATTTTTTTCTTTCAATTCATGCAATAATTCAACTTGGTTGAGTACAAACTCATATTCCTTGCGATAGCTTGGCAAATCAAATTTTCCTCTCAAACAAATAAAATTATTTGGAACAAAAAAATGTTTGAACTTTAAGTAATTTTCACGGAACAGAAATAGTTTATATGAATCTGTGTAATCTTCAACTGTCAAGGTTCCAAAAGGTTCATTTTTCTTGGTGAATCGATGCTCGCATTCAGTGATTATGGCTGCAATTTTGACATCTTTTCCTCGGTGTTCATTTGCGTTCGATAACATTCCCACATTTCCATTGCAAAAAGATTCGATTTCTAATCTAAAATCGTCCAAGGGATGACCTGAAATAAAAATTCCAACCACTTCTTTTTCACGATTTAATTTATACATCGAAGACCATTCATCTGCTTTTGGGATTTCTGGCTCATAAACCGTTTGACCTGATGCCTCACCAAAGAGAGAAACTTGTGCAGAATTCTCATTATCTTGAAAATTAGCCCCGAATTTCATTGCGCTTTCCAAAAACAACCTTCCATTTGAATCTTGTTCAAAATATTGCGCCCGATGAACACCTTTAAATGAATCAAAACCTCCTGCCAAAGCCAAACTTTCAAATGCTTTTTTGTTACAAACACGCAAATTCACTCGTTTTGCAAGGTCAAATATGGATTTATAATTTCCATTTTCTTTTCTTTCCGCAACGATTGCATCCACTGGAGCACTTCCTAAGCCTTTGATGGCACCTAATCCAAATCGAATCGCACCCGCTTTATTTACAGTAAATAAATATTGAGATTCATTCACATCTGGACCCAAAACTGGAACGCCCATTCGTTTACATTCTTCCATGAAAAAGGAAACCTGCTTGATGTCATTCATGTTATTACTCAACACCGAAGCCATGTATTCCGCTGGGTAATTGGCTTTTAAATAGGCAGTTTGATAAGCAATCCAAGCATAACAAGTTGAGTGTGATTTGTTAAACGCATAGGCAGCAAACGCTTCCCAGTCTTTCCAAATTTTCTCCAAGGCTTTTGCGTCGTGACCTCTATCACCACCTTGTTGAATAAATTGGGGTTTCATTTTATCGAGCAAATAAATCTGCTTTTTCCCCATGGCCTTTCTCAAGGTATCCGCTTCACCTTTGGTAAATCCTGCTAATTTTTGTGACAGCAACATTACTTGCTCCTGATAAACCGTAATCCCGTAGGTTTCTTTCAAATATTCTTCGCAAGCGTCGATGTCGTATTTTATTTCTTCGTCGCCATGTTTTCTTTTGATAAACGATGGAATATACTCTAATGGACCTGGTCGGTACAAGGCATTCATCGCAATTAAATCCGCAAAAACAGTTGGTTTGAGTTCTCGCATGTACTTTTGCATCCCAGCAGATTCATATTGGAAAATACCAACAGTTTCTCCTCGCTGAAATAATTCGTAAGTTGCAACATCATCAATAGGGAAATTGTCTGGATCTAATTCAATGCCTTTCGTTTCCTTGATATTCTTTACAGCATGTTTGATCAAGGTTAAAGTTTTTAATCCCAAGAAGTCCATTTTTAACAATCCTGCCTCCTCTGCTACCGAGTTATCAAATTGTGTGCAGTACATGTCCGAATCTTTCGCCAAGGCAACCGGAACATAATCAGTAATATCACCTGGCGTAATGATCACACCACACGCGTGAATCCCTGTATTTCTAACTGAACCTTCAATACTTTTTGCTTGTTGAATTACTTGCGCTTGCAAATCATGTCCTTCGGCAATTCGCTTCAATTCACTCACTTGCTGGAAATCCTCAGAGCGATTTTTTAGTTTGTCCATTAGTGCCGCATCATCCAAGGAAAACATTTTGCCTAAAGAAATATCTGGAACTAATTTCGCAATTCTATCTGCTTCAAACAAAGGTAAATCCATGGCTCTAGCAGTATCTCTAATTGAAGATTTTGCCGCCATCGTTCCATAAGTGATAATCTGCGCCACTTGATTTGCACCATATTTTTCAATAACCCATTCAATCACTTTTCCACGACCTTCATCGTCGAAATCAATATCAATATCGGGCATCGATACACGATCTGGATTTAAGAAACGCTCAAAAAGTAGGTCATACTTAATAGGATCAACATTTGTAATCTGAATACAATAAGCAACAACAGAACCAGCTGCCGAACCACGACCTGGACCAACTGAAACGCCCATATCACGTGCTGCATGACAAAAATCCTGAACAATTAAAAAGTAACCCGGATACCCCGTTCTTTCTATGGTTTCTAATTCAAAATCAATCCGTTCGCGAATGGCATCTGTTATTTCTGCGTACCTTTTTTTTGCGCCTTCGTAAGTTAAATGTCTTAAATAATTATTTTCACCTCGTTTTCCACTATCTTTCTCATCTTCAGGATCTTGAAATTCATTTGGAATATCAAATGCTGGTAATAAAACTTCTCGCGCCAGCGGATACGCTTCGATTTTTCCTAAAATTTCTGCGATTGTTTCAATTGCTTGTGGTACATCTTCAAACAATTTTTTCATTTCCTCCGCTGACTTGTAATAGTATTCCTCATTGTCCAAGCCAAAACGAAATCCTCGTCCTCTACCCTTTGGAGTTGATACCAATTCTCCATCCTTAACACACAAAAGCACATCGTGTGAAATGGCATCGTTTTTATCTAAATAAAAGGTGTTATTTGTGGCTACTAATTTCACGTCGTGTTTCGCAGAGAAATGAATTAAGGTTTCATTCACACGGTTTTCATTTTCTTGACCGTGACGCATGATTTCAAGGTAAAAATCAGCTCCAAATTGTTCTTTCCACCAAAGTAAAGCTTGTTCTGCTTGATTTTCACCGACATTTAAAATCAAACTTGGGATTTCTCCATAAATTCCTCCAGACAAAACAATTAAATCTTCCTTATAAAATTCAAGTAGTTTTTTGTCAATTCTCGGAACATAATACATTCCTTTTGTGAAGGCAATCGATGAAAGTTTAATCAAATTTTGATATCCTTTTTTGTTCTTTGCAAGGATAACTACTTGATAACCATTATCTTTATTTGTTTTATCTTCGTGATTTTGACAAACATTAAATTCACATCCAATTATGGGTAAAATTTCTGATTTGTCATACGATTCTCCTTTTTCTTCCGCTTCTTTGCGTTCGTCCTTTACTTTTTTATTGTAAGCACTAATTGCCTTTTCAAAATGAAAGGCTGCATACATATTTCCAGTATCCGTCAAGGCCACCGCAGGCAGACCCAATTTTGCAGTTTTATCAACTAAAGCCTTAATACTTGAAGTGGATTGCAAAATCGAAAACTGGGAATGATTATGCAAATGCGCAAAAGGCATTTTTTCAAGTTCAGAGGCAGAAATTTGTTCTGTGGTGAAACTTGAACGCTCACTTTCTGATTTTTGTTTTTTAAGTTTCTCGCTTTGTTCCTTTAAATTCAGATGTTTTAATCCAATTAAAGCAATTTGCTTCGGATTTATTTCCTTAAATTTATGGAAGTATTCTAATTCAACTTGCAGTGCTTCTTTGGAAAAAACTTCCGTTCGAATCATTTCTAAAAAACAACGCGTTGTTGCCTCCACATCGGCTGTGGCATTATGCGCCTCCGAAAATGGAACTTCAAATAAGGCTTGATGTAACTCTGAAAGCGTCGGGAATTTCTGCTTTTTCATGGATCCAACAAGCAATTCTCGTTCTTTTTCGCTCAAATCAAACCAAGAATTACCTTTTTTACGAAGTTCCTCTCTTTCCTTTGCTAAATCATCATTTTTAAAGTAAGCACTTTCCTTTACTTCCTGCCCATTTTCGAGAATTGGATCTCCAAATTTATTCTTCTTAGTGAGCAGTTTATCTCCATTTTTGTAGAAATCGATTAATGCCACTAGCTTCGCAGAATCATCGGACATCGTGTCCAACACAGGCATTTCCTGCAATTTGTTTTCGATACCAAGACGCAAAAATTCTGCACCCATGATATTTTTATCAAAACCAATATTTTGACCTACAACAAATTTTGCTTTGTTAAGAGCTTCATTAAAAATCTTGGCAACGCTTTCTAAATCTTCTCCCATTTCATTTGCCAACAAGGTTGAAATTCCGTGCACTTTTTCTGCATCGTATGGAATATCAAATCCGTCAGCCTTGATAATAAAATCTTTAGCCTCTAATAAATTTCCCCATTCATCATGTATTTGCCAAGCAATTTGAACCGCACGAGGCCAATTATCCGTGTGCGTATAATCTAAATTCCAATCCTTGGGAAGACCGGTTGTTTCGGTATCAAATATGATGTACATGTTGAAAAAATTGAGAATAACAAAGGTACAAAAAAGAGACTTAGTTTTGGAAGAATTTTTCGTTTTTTATTAACAAGATTTGCATGGAGATTTAATGTCGTCCCTATGGGACTTAGTTCACGGTTCATAACTTAGCTTTTAGTTGAATCACATTCCTACGGGATTAATATTAAAAATCCCGAAAGGACGTAATTCTCTTAACTCGAAAGGAATAGCAAAAACGCTAATCCCATAGGGATGAAATGTACGTAACGACGAAGGAGTACCGACAATCAGAACCCCATAGGGATGACATCAAAGCATCAACTGGGACTTAGTTCATGATTCATAACTTAGCTTTTAGATGAATTACAGCACTACGGGATTAAAATTACCAATCCCAAAAGGATGTAATTCTCTTAACTCGAAAGGAATAGCAAAAAATGCTAATCCCGCATTGATGCAATGTTCGCAACGACTTAGGAGTGCAGACAATCAGAATCCCATAAGGGTGACATCAAAGCATCAACTGGGACTTAGTTCATAATTCATAACTTAGCTTGTAGATGAATTACAGCACTACGGGATTAAAATTACCAATCCCAAAAGGACGTAATTCTCTTAACTCGAAAGGAATGGCAAAAACGCTAATCCCGTAGGGATGAAATGTACGTAACGACGAAGGAGTGCAGACAATCAGAATCCCATAGGGATGACATCTAAGCATCAAATCGGTTCTTGAAAAATGTACTTCTCATCAAAATCAATTTCAAAATCTTCCAAAAACTTCAAATACTCTTCTTTGAAAGTATCCTTTTTATGATGTTCTTCTTGATTATGAATGTAATTAATTATTTTTTCCACATCCCATTTCGAATAGGAAAAAGCTCCAAAGCCAGCCTGCCATTCGAACCTAAATCTTTCCATTTTAGTTTCATTAATCCATTTAGAAGAATTAGCCTTAATCACTTGCGCAAGTTCAGAAATTGTTTGTGTAGGTTTCATTCCTACCAAAATGTGAATATGGTTTTCCACACCATTAATTGCTAGTAATTTGTGATTGTGAAACTTTATAATGCCTGAAATATATTTGAAAAGTTCTTCTTTCCATGTACGATGAATCAAGCCATCACGAAATTTGACAACAAACACATATTGAATGTGAATTTGAGTATACGAATTTGCCATAAGTTTAGTTGTGCCTAAAAAAATTAGGGCTTTTTATTTTAAAAAGGTTCAAATCAAAGTTAAGAAAATAATTTTTATTTTGAAAGAAATTTTCTCTCTACACCAAAAAAAATACTTGATTGATGAAATATGACGCCAATCGAAACCCCCATTTCCTCTTATTTTACCCAGCAAAAAACACCCATTTTTGTTTATTACAATAAACGTTTTTAAAACTTTTTTGTTGTTTATAATAAACATTTTTATAAATATTTTGTTTATTACAATAAACATTTTGTAACTTTGTACGAAAGAAATTGTCATGGATAAAGTTTATTTAGAATACATAGAAACCTTAAGTGCGCTAAAACCAAGCTTTAGAAGAAACTTCATAGATGAAATAGACTGGAATGAACCCTTGTTGTTTATCGTTGGTTCGAGAGGAGTCGGAAAAACAACCTTGATTTTGCAACACATCAAAGAAAAATTTGGTAAAAGCACGAAAGCCCTTTACATCAGTATGGACGATATCAGTTTATCCAGTTATAGACTTTATGATTTGGCGAAAAACCATGCACAATTGGGCGGTACACACTTATTCATTGACGAAATTCACAAATACGAAAATTGGAGTCAGGAGCTTAAAAACATACGCGACAAAATACGAGAGTTAAAAGTTGTTGCTTCTGGTTCTTCCATTTTAGATATTCACAAAGGGAATGCAGATTTAAGCAGGAGAAGTGTCGTTTACAACTTACATGGGCTTTCATACCGTGAATTCTTGAATATTCAGAATAAATTGAATTTTCCAGTACTAAGCTTGCAAGAAATTCTACAAAATCACGAAGAGATTGCACAGGAAATTACTGAAAAAATTAAACCTTTGGAACATTTTTCTGCATACTTAAAACACGGTTATTTTCCATTTTATTTAGAAGGAACAAAGAATTACCACCACAAATTAATGAATGTATTGAATGTGGTTTTAGAGCAAGATATGGCACTCCTTGAAATGATTGACTTAGTGAAAATTCCAAAAATAAGAAAATTGATTTATTTGCTTTCTATTCAAGCTCCTTACCAACCAAACATTACCAAATTGGCAGAAGCCTTAGAAATAGATCGAATCACTTTACTCAATTATTTGAACTCTTTACAAAAAGCTTCGGTGTTATTTTTGGCAAGAATGAATGGAAAATTCTATTCTCAACTCACTAAGCCAGATAAAATTTATTTGCAAAACACTAATTTGCTTTACCTTAGCCAGACTGAAGTAAATATTGGAACCTTGAGAGAAACGTTTTTCGTAAATCAAGTGAACACTAAACACAGTGTTAGACTTGCACAAAAAGGTGACTTCATTGTCGATGATAATTTTCTGTTTGAAGTTGGTGGAGCCTCCAAAAGTTTCAAACAAATTGCAGGTATTGATCAAAGTTACTTGGCTTTAGACGAAATCACAACGGGAATAAATAATAAAATCCCCTTATGGATGTTTGGATTTTTGTATTGAATTAAATTTATGATATCCAGAACAAGAAATAATTCTAATTTTGAAAGAAAAATCTCATGCTCATCCAAAAACCAACTTTTGAAAATCTTAGTCCGTACTTCAAAAAGTACATTGATTTAGTCAAAACAAATGATTTATTGGCTGCCTTAGAATCAAATTTAACTGAAACTCAATCCATTTTCGAAAAATATATTGGGGAAAAAGAAAATTTCGCTTATGCCAAAGGAAAATGGACCGTAAAAGAAGTGTTGAGTCATATCATTGATGTTGAACGTGTTTTTACATACAGAGCATTACGTTTTTCAAGACAAGATGCAACGGAACTTTCTGGTTATGATGACGACAATTTTGTGCTCAACTCCAATAGCCAAGATCGAAAATTAACTGACATCTTAGAAGAATTTTATTTCCTAAGAAAATCAAGTATTGCACTTTTCTCTTATTTTGATGATAAAATGCTCGATTTTGAAGGGAAAACAACTACTAATAGCTTTAGCGCTAGAAGTTTAGGTTTTGTAATCGTTGGTCACACAATTCATCACACAAATGTCCTTCAAGAAAGATACTTATTATGATGAATTATTGAAAAAATCTCAATATTATTTATAAAAATTAATTAACTTCGCATCTTTAAAATTAGAAATATGAATTACGACATTATAGTTATTGGAAGTGGTCCAGGTGGATATGTGACTGCAATCCGCGCATCTCAATTGGGTTTGAAAACTGCAATTATTGAAAAAGAATCTTTAGGTGGAATTTGCTTAAATTGGGGATGTATTCCAACAAAAGCCTTATTAAAAAGCGCCAATGTTTATGAATATTTGACTCATGCTGCTGATTATGGAATTACTGTAAAAGGTGGTGAAGCTGATTTTGCAAAAATCATCGAAAGAAGCCGTGGCGTTGCAAATGGAATGTCGCAAGGAATTCAATTTTTAATGAAAAAAAATAAAATTGATGTTATCAAAGGTCACGGAACAATCCAAGCAGGAAAAAAAGTGGAAGTTACCGCTGAAGATGGAACAAAAACAACTTTAAGTGCTGAAAAAGGAATCATTTTAGCAACTGGAGCTCGTTCTAGAAAATTGCCAAACTTACCACAAGATGGTAAAAAAATTATAGGTTACCGTGAAGCAATGACTTTGCCTTCTCAACCAAAAAAACTAGTTGTTGTTGGTTCAGGTGCCATCGGAATTGAATTTGCTTATTTTTACAATGCAATTGGAACTGAAGTAACAGTTGTTGAATTTATGCCAAACATCGTTCCAGTAGAAGACGAAGAAGTATCAAAACAATTGGAGAAATCTTTGAAAAAAGCTGGAATCAACATCATGACCAACGCTTCTGTTGAATCAGTTGATACTTCTGGAAAAGGGTGTGTGGTTTCTGTTAAAACAGCAAAAGGAGAAGAAAAAATCGAATGTGACGTAGTTTTATCCGCAGTTGGAATTGAAACAAATTTAGAAAATTTAGGTCTTGAAACTGTTGGAATTGCTACTGACAAAGGAAAAGTATTAGTAAATGAATATTACCAAACTAATATCCCTGGATATTACGCTATTGGTGATATCGTTCCTGGACCAGCATTGGCTCACGTTGCTTCAGCTGAAGGAATTATTTGTGTTGAACAAATTGCAGGACACCATCCAGAACCATTAGACTATGGAAATATCCCTGGATGCACGTATTGTTCTCCTGAAGTTGCATCTGTAGGTTTAACAGAAAAAGCTTGTAAAGAAAAAGGATTAGATATTAAAGTTGGAAAATTCCCATTCTCAGCTTCCGGAAAAGCAAGTGCTGCTGGAGCGAAAGATGGTTTTGTGAAATTGATTTTTGACGCAAAATACGGTGAATTATTAGGTGCTCACATGATTGGTGCCAATGTAACTGAAATGATTGCTGAAATTGTTGCAATTCGTAAATTAGAAGTTACTGGTGAAGCATTAATTAAAACTGTTCACCCACACCCAACAATGTCTGAGGCAATTATGGAAGCAGCTGCCGCAGCTTATGGTGAGGTAATTCACTTATAAAATAAAATAATTTAATTGAAAACGCTTGTCAGAAATGGTGGGCGTTTTTTTTATGAAAAAATTCTTTTAATGAAATCAATTATTCTTTTAACCCTAATTTCACTTAGTTACTTTGCTAAAAGTCAAGAACTAAATAACCTTGTTTATTCAAGCAAAATAACAACTCTAGCTTACTTTAAAAAGAATGATTTCAAGAAATACAACGTGCTCCAAACTACAACTCAGAAGAAAGACAGCGAGGACCAAACTATTAACAAAATGGAATACAATATTTCCATCAGAGTAATCGATAGTACTGAAAATTCGTACAAATTAGAATTGATGTATTCAGATTATGTATTGCCACCTACAACTCGTGATTTTGAAAAAGAATTAGTGACCTGCTTTAAAGACGTGAAAATCATTTACTCAACGAATGAAAATGGAGAATTTGAGAAAATTGAAAACATAGCTGAAATAAAAACCGCGACCCTGAAATTGCTTGATTTAATTAAGAAAAAATTTACAGCCAAATTGAAAACCGATCTGGAAAAGGAAGCTTTTAATACTGTTTTCTTAGGTTACGATGCATTGATGAATCAAGATGAAAACATAGAAAATATGTTTTTGGAAGACATTCTGTTTTTGCATGGCATTTACGGAATCGAATTAAAACTAAATGAAGAAGAAGATTTTGAAATAGAATTTCCTGTCATTGGCGATGTTTCGGTAAAAGGGATTTCAACAGTAACTCTTAAAGACATTAATAAGGAAACCAAAGTTTCAAAAATCAGCATAAACGAGCAAGCAAATCCGCAGGAACTAGAAAAGTACTTACAGAATATCATGCAAAGTCTTTTTGGTCATTTAAGCGAGAATTTAGATGCGAAAAAGTTTAAAGTGGAATCGAAAACAAATCAAATCTATTTCATGTTTTTAGATTCAGGTTGGATGAAAAAAATTACATCCACAAACATTCAAAACTTGGAATACGAGGAGCATAAAATGAAAAAAACAATTTCAAAAGATTACACCTTAAGTAACTAAAGTATTATTCAAGAATTAATTTAAAAACATCAACCCCTTGAACTTCATTTTCGATTTTTAAAATCACTAAACCTTTTACTAGGCTTGGGATTTCAATTTTATCGGTATTTTCAAGAACCTTAGTTGATGCCAATTGTTTTCCTGTAATGTCGAAGAACCCAACATTGCTTCCTCTTTTTAGATCTTTGCTTAAAATTAGCTGATTGTTCTTAGTTTTTATAACTTCTAAGCTGCCATCTGAATTTTTAACTGACTTAATTTCGGAATAATAATATCTACTATCAAAATCGACTTGTTTCAACCTAACATAAAACAGGCCTTTCCCTAAATCATTCATTTGAAACGAATAATTGTTTTCTACAGAACTTGTTCCAGCACCTTTTATGGTTCCAATCGTTTTGAAATTCATACCGCTATCATCGGACAAAAGGACTTCGAAATAGTTATTATTTCGTTCTGAGGCAGTTGTCCAGTCAACGGATAAAATGTCATCCTTTACATGTGCGTTTAAAGATTTCAGGGAAACGGGGAGAATAGCGGGATCAATTACACACCCATTGTTATCGTATGAGGTTGCAAATCCACCATCGGCATCAAGAGTTAAAAAGTCTCCATCTGCATTTGAAGTCAAAAGTCCCGTATTAATTGCATAACTTACTGAAGTTGTTGCACCTGATGTATTAGTAATATTCAATTTAAAATACCGATTATTCGATTCCGCTCTAGTATTGGTGAAATTACCCGAAACTTGCCATGTAGGATCTGTTGTATAGATAACATAAATCGGACCATTCGCACACAAAGTAGTCCAATCAAAGGCTTCTTCACAAAGACTAGAACTTGCAAGCATAAAATTTGAATTTGCTGGAATTGTAGCACCAGTGCCTTCGATAAAAAGACCTGCACACCCAGCCTCTGTATTCAAAGCACTTGTTGTTGCAGGAACAGTTGTCAAGTTATCTGTATATTGGTCTGCAACCACAAGGGGAGTGTTAAATCCATAGGATAATTTCAAATTCGCTGCAGAAGCAACAAAAGAAGTAGCACCCGAATTTCCAAAAACTAGTTCATTATTACCCTCTTGACAAGCAGCTGCACATGAATTCACCATTACGCCTGTTAATGAAGCACCATTACATGCACTTGTTGTAAAAAAGGTGGTTGTTACAGTCATTAAATAGTTTTCAGTGCAAGTTGATTTTTTATTGTACTCATATATTTTAAAGCAATATGACGTTGATGGCAATAAATTAAAAACATTTACAGAATTACCAGAGCCGGTATAAACAACAAAATCATTGGCACTAGTGGAGCTTCCCGTTCCATAATCTCTATTACCTAAATAGCTAGTTAAATCAACTGGATCTGTAATTGTGCAATCTGAACTCATAACAATAATACGATTATTGCCATTTCCAGCAGTAAATGTTATATCAACCGAATTGCAAGATGGCGAAGCTGTTATTGCTGAAGAGCTTGTTGTGGGTTCACTAGTCACTGCACAAGGAACTGTAGAACTGCACACAACTTTAATATCATCTATTCTAAAAGTAACAGCATCAGTTGTAATAAATCTGAATGCGTTGGCTGTATTTGGAATAATTCCCGTTGTACTTGTAAAATACCATGCAGGATTACTTGTCCCAGCACCTGTAAGCATCAAAGGTTTAGCCACTGAGGTCCATGGACCACCTGCACCTGCGCTACTGTATTCAACAGTTAAACCACTTCCATTGCTTGCTGCTGTCGATTTTGAAACACCAAATTGCAAAGACAATAATCCTCCACAAGTAGATAAATCCAATCCATTCATAATCAATGACTCCGAAGAATTATTTAGTAATGCATGAAATCCTCCACTTGCACCAACGTAACCAACAGAATTGCTCGCTGAATTTATTCCAACTGTTCCGCTACCCGAGTAAGTCAAAGCATCTTCGGAAAAACGATGATTTGATTCGTGAGTAGCAAATGCATTATCATTGCTTCCATCACAACAAATAATATTTGCTTGATGAAAATTTTCATTATACATTATGGTTCCGCATGGACCACCACTCAAAGTCACAGTAAAAACTGCTGTTTCAGTACTTGTAACAGCTGGTGTAGAACTTATAATTCTTATTTTGTATGATGCACCCGTAGCTATTCCTGCAGGAATTGTTAAATTAATTGTCCCTGAATTTGCATTCGAAGTCAGTGTACCAATTGAAGTTGGGGAGGCAAAACTACCTGCTGAATTGGATAGTTGCGCTGTGTAAACATTTCCCGCTATGTATGACCCAGTTGAGGTGAAGTCAATTGTTCCATTATCACTAGTTGTACAATCCACGGCAAATGGATTGCCAGAAAGTATTGCTGGTGTTATTGACTCACAGGGAGTACCAGAAAGCGTAATTGTGAAAATTGCAGTCTCAGTTCCCGTAACCACTGGTGATGAACTTACAACTCTTATTTTATAATTTGCACCAGAAGCAGTTAAGGCGGGTATTGTAATATTAATTGTGCCAGAGTTGGCTGTTGAAGACAAGGTTCCAATTGAACTAGGTGAAGCAAAACTTCCAGCCGAATTTGATAATTGGGCAGTGTATACATTTCCAACATTATATGTTCCAACTGAGGTGAAATCAATTGTTCCGTTATCACTTGTTGTACAATCGACTACAAATGGAGCGCCTGTAATTGCACCAGTTGTTATGGTGTTACTTCCACAAGATGTAACAGTCCCGTTTACAACAATATCATTTCCAGCACCATCACCTATTCCACCAGTACCGGCAGCAGCTTCAGAATATGCATAAAACCTATAGGTAATGGCCGCATCACATGCTGGTGCTTGAGCAAAAGTAAATGTGAATGACTGGGTTGATGTGTTATCTGTTACATTTTTTATTGCATCAAGGTTAGTTCCATACGAATCAACAGAACTTCTTAAAGCAATGTCTGTAAAGCCTGTTGCAGATCTTTGTAATTGGATAGTAATGGAAGAAATTGTAAACTGGAAACCAGTCAGAGGCGCAATTGTAAATTCCATATAATCATTCCCTGCCACTGCATTTGCTATTGATGTTATCGCCCAATTTGTTGCATTAAATCGGTCTCCATTTGTAGATGCTGTGAGACCTGCTCCTCTTGTAATTACTGAAGCATTGAGGTTTGCGTTATTGAAATTAGAATTCACGCTTGCTTCATTCCCACCTATTCCTGCAAAATCAAAAGTCAGAATTTGGGAATGCGAAACATTTGAAAGACAAATAAAATAGAACAGAATAATAAAAGAAAAAAGATTACTAAATCGATTTACCTTTTGTTTTAGTATACTTGGGTAACCTCCTTTAGAAATTGCATTACTTGATTGAGATGTCATGAAATATTTCATATAATCCAATTTATTGACCCTTCGTATTAATTTAATTAATATCACAAATATATACAAAAAAATTCGTTTCGTCGTCAAAAAAATATCAACTAAATGTTGAAAAATCGATTAAGTATTTTACTAAAACGATTAACAATGAATATTTTACGATTTTCAATGAATATTTATAAAAAAAGCCGAATCTTAAAAGAATCAGCTTTTGCTTTATTGTGAATTTTGAATTTTATCTCTCCTCAATTGGAACATAATTTCTCAAAACATGTCCAGTATAAATTTGTCTTGGACGACCAATTGGCTCTTTGTTTTCAGTCATTTCTTTCCATTGTGCAATCCAACCCGGTAAACGACCAAGGGCAAACATCACTGTAAACATTTCTGTTGGGATACCAAGAGCTTTGTAAATAATTCCTGAATAAAAATCTACATTTGGATACAAATTTCTTGAAATAAAATACTCGTCCTCCAATGCAACTTTTTCTAATTTTTTAGCAATATCTAACAATGGATCATTTATATTTAATTTCTCCAAAACTTCATCACAAGCTTTTTTGATTATAGTTGCTCTTGGATCAAAATTTTTGTAAACTCTATGTCCAAACCCCATTAATCGGAATGAATCTTCTTTATCTTTCGCCTTTAAAACCCATTTATCTACATCCCCTCCATCTTTATTGATTTTCTCCAACATTTCAATCACCTCTTGATTGGCTCCACCGTGAAGTGGACCCCAAAGTGCGGCAATTCCTGCAGAAATTGTTGCATATAAATTAGCTTGAGAAGAACCAACAATTCTAACCGTGGATGTGGAACAGTTTTGCTCGTGATCAGCATGTAAAATCAACAACTTGTTCAAGGCACTTACAACAACAGGATCAATTACAGTTTCTTTGGTAGGCAAAGCAAACATCATGTGCAAGAAGTTCTTACAATAATCATAATCATTATTAGGATACATGAATGGATGACGCATTGCATTTTTATAGGACCAAGCAGCCAAGGTTGGAACTTTACCCAACAATCTTAAAATTGTTAAGTTTTTTGCCTCAGGACTTCTCCCTGGATCCAAAGATTCTGGGTAAAAAGTAGAAAGAGAACAAATAATTGACGATAAAACACCCATTGGATGAGCCTTCGCAGGATACGCTTCAAAGAATTGCTTTACATCTTCATGAACCAAGGTATGATTTGTAATGTCATTGCTAAAATTATCTAGCTGTGTTTTTGTTGGCAAATCACCATAAATCAATAAATAAGCTACCTCTAAGAAAGATGCCTTTTCAGCCAATTGCTCAATTGGATAACCTCTGTATTTCAAGATTCCTTCTTCTCCGTCCAAAAATGTAATGGCACTTTTTGTAGCACCTGTATTCTTGTAACCTGTATCAAGGGTTATGTATCCAGTTGTATCACGCAACTTACTAATGTCAATTGCTTTTTCATTTTCCGTTCCTTCAATTACAGGAAACTCATACGTTTTTCCGTCTAATTCTAGTTTTGCTATTTCACTCATCTTTATTGAAATAATTATTGTTATTCTTTCTAAGGCACTAAAGTAATAAAGAAATTTTAATTAAAAATCTTTTTCGAAAATTATTTTGTTAAGATTTAAACAATCAAGCGGTCATCTTGTTCAACTACAAGTTTTTCAGGGTATAATTAAACATCATATTAAATAAATGATTTCGTGTATTCCCTCCATAAATTCCATGATTTTTGTCAGGGTAAATAAACATATCAAATTGGACATTTGCATTTGTCAAAGCTGAAATCATTTCCATTGTATTTTGATAATGAACATTATCATCAGCTGAGCCATGAATGATAAAATACTTCCCTTTTATATTCTTAACAAAATTAATAGGTGAATTATCATCATAACCAATTGCGTTTTCTTGCGGAGTACGCATGAATCTTTCTGTATAGATATTATCGTAATATCTCCAATTCGTAACTGGTGCTACTGCAATTCCCATTTTAAAAACATCACCTCCTTTTGCCATTGCTAGAGAAGCCATATAACCTCCATAACTCCAACCTTGGATTCCGATTCTTGTCTCGTCCACACCAGGGAGTTTTGTAAGGCTTTTGGCCGCAGCAATAAAATCTTCGGTTTCAAGTTTGCCTAACTGCATATAAGTACATTTTTTGAATTTTGCACCTCTATACATGGTACCTCTTGGATCAACGCAAACAACTATATAACCACTTTTTGCTAATAACTGATGATATACATAGTCGTTTCCATCGTATTCATCCGCCACAATATTTGAACCAGGCCCACCATAAACGTTCATATAAACTGGGTATTTTTTTTCTGGATTAAAATTTTCAGGATAAATAATGGATGCATTTAACATTAAGTCTTTTCCTTTAAGCTGTATAAATTCACGTTTTGAAAAGTTATAATCCTTCAATTTTTCTTTTAATTTTTGATTATCTTCCAACATAGCAATTTCTTTTCCCTCGTTATTGCATAAGGAATAAGTTTTTGGAGTATTTGCATCAGAACTGATTTTCATAAAGTAATTCATCCCTTGCGAAAACTCAGCACTATTATTACCTGTCTCAGAACTAATTGCTTTTTTCTTGGATCCATCTAAATTGATTTTATAAATTCCTTTGTGAATCGCACCCTTTTCAGCAGAGGAATAAAAAATCGTTTTACTTTTCTCATTGATTCCATAAAATTCAATTACATCCCACTCTCCTTTGGTAACTTGTGCAGATTTTCCATCAAAAAACACTTGTTGAATATGATTGTACCCAGATGCTTCGCTTGTTCTTAATAATGATTTTCCGTCGTTTAAAATTAACAAATTGTCATCAATATCTATGTAGGTTTCAGATTGTTCTTCAAAAAACACCTTTGATTCTAGACCTTCCTGATCTGCATTTATTAAGTGGTATTTTACATGGTTTTGATGTCTATTAAGTGTCTGAACAATTAAGTTGTTTTTATTAGAAGCCCATTTTAATCTGGGGATGTACTCATATTTACCTAAATCTAATTTGCTTGTGTTACTATTATCAACATTATACAAAAATGCCTCAACGATAGAATTGTCTTCTCCAGCTTTTGGATATTTAAAAGTATATTGAGAAGGATATAATTCTCCATACATTGCCATTTGAAATTCCTTCACTCCACTTTCATTAAATCTTAAAAATGCAATTTTTTTGCTGTCTGGCGACCAATAAAATGTCTTTGTTATAGCAAATTCTTCTTCATAAACCCAATCAGATGCTCCGTTAATAATTTCATTTTGACGGCCATCATCAGTTACTTGAATAATATTTTCGCTTTCCAAATCCTTAATGAAAATATTATTATCTGATACGAATGCAATTTTTTTCCCATCTGGAGAGAAATCAGCTAAAGTCACATTAAAAAGTTTGTTCACCAACGCGCTGAGATTTCTTGTCTTTAAATCAAGAATAAAAAAATCAGCGGTGTAGCTTCTTCTGTATACACTCTTATAGTTACTAGTAATTAATATTTTATCCTCTTGTGCATTGAAAGAATAATCATCAACGCTAATAAGTTTACCATCATACACTAAATCTTTTGAAGAAAAAATCACCTCTCCTTTACCGGCGTAATCTGTGAATTTATGCTTGGTAACAGAAAAGTCTTTTTCTGATTCATTGATTTTCGTAAAGTGTTCACCATCTTTCATAGAATTAAATCCGTTAAAACTTTTTGGGTAAAATTCATACTTTTTCCAAATGGATTCAACGTTAAATTTAGAAGGGTTTGATTGACCAATCGCATAAAAATGCACAAAAACTAGCAAAAAGCAATTTAACAAAATCGATTTAATAAAATTATTTTTTAACATATTCTAAAATTTTAGTTGCTAAAAGTATCAATAAAATCAATGCTAAATTGGTTTTGTGTGAAAAAGTTTAATAAAATTTTAACAATTAAATGATTTTAGTATCAAAAATTAATCCATATATTTGCGTAAGTTTTTTTATGATCTCCTTGAAGAATGAAATTCTGAAACCATAAAAAAATCAAAAAACAAGTTGAAAACATTTTAATACAAACCTTTCTGGTTTACTAAACGTTAATAAAACAAATCTAAATTAAATTTTATGAAAAAAACACTACTTTTTGTTAGTTTATTTGCTGCTGGTGCATCTTTCGCACAAGATTGTTCTGAGTTATTTATTTCTGAATATGTTGAAGGATCAGGAAATAACAAAGCAATTGAAATTTTTAATCCAACAAGTCAACCAATCAATTTGTCAGGATACAGTATTGCTAGATATGCGAATGGAGAGAATTTTATTGCTGCAGGCGCTGAAACATCTTTGACTGGTGTAATCGAAGCTAATTCAACATTCGTCTTGGTTAATGGTCAAACTACAACACAAGGTACAAGTCCAGCTTGTTCACCAGCATTACAATTGCTTGCTGACCAGTTAGATAATGCTCACCCAGCACCAACTTACATGAATGGAGACGATGCTGTAGTATTAAAAAAGAATGGTGTAATTATTGATCATTTTGGTAAAATCGGTGAAAGACCTACGACAGCTTGGAGTGATGAATTCCCTTATGATGGATCAGCTGGAACATGGTGGACAAAAGATCACTCATTACAAAGAAAACCTACCGTTTTAAAAGGAGTAACTGTTAACCCAGACCCATTCATTGTTACAACGGAATGGGATTCATTACCAGAGGACACTTGGACAAATTTAGGAATGCACACTTGTAATTGCCCAATTATAGGAATCAATGAAATCAATAATAATGAGTTTTCAGTTTTTCCAAATCCTTCTAACTCCAAAGTTTACTTAAAATCAGTTTTTGCTTTTACATCTGTATCTTTAGTAAATGTTTTAGGACAAGAAGTTTTAACATTAAATAACTTAAATACAAATGTCGCTACATTAAATGTTGCTAACCTTGAAAAAGGAATTTATGTTGTAAGAATCAAAAATTCTGATGCAACAATCAGTAATAAGCAAATTGTTGTTGAATAAATAATTCGTTAAAATACAAAAATTTTATAATAAACTAGTTGTCTTTCTATTTGATAACTAGTTTATTTTTTTTAAAAACAAATTTTTTCTTTATGAAAAAGATATTATTTTTAATTTTCTTACTCCCAGTTTTAGCTTTTTCGCAAGATAAGGTTCAAATTAAAGGTACCATTTTTGATGCATCAACAAAAGATGTTTTAGCGGGAGCAAAAATTATTTACGAAACGAATAAGGGAGCAATTTCTGACTTTGACGGCAATTTTACAATCAATGCAGAATCAGGAAAATCTTATGAATTAAAAATTAGTTTCTTAAGTTATTCAACTCAAACTATTACTGTTACTGCTAAAAGTAAAATGGATCCCATAAAGATTTATCTTGAATCTGAAGTAAAAGAACAAGATGAAGTGATTGCAAAAGGGGAAATTGCAAAAATCAGAGAAACTCCTGTTGCATTCTCGAATTTATCAGCGAAACAAATTGGTGAAGAATTAGGTACTAGAGATTTACCAATGATATTAAACTCAACTCCGGGAGCTTATGCGACAGAAAGTGGAGGTGGTTCAGGTGATGCTAGAGTTTCAATTCGTGGATTTGACCAAAGAAACGTTGCTGTTTTAGTGGATGGTGTTCCTGTAAATGATATGGAAAATGGTCAAGTTTACTGGAGTAACTGGGACGGATTAGGAGATATTACTCGAACAATGCAGGTACAAAGAGGTTTGGGTGCATCTAAATTGGCGATTGTTTCTGTGGGTGGTACAATGAACATCATTACCAAGGGGATTGATGGAAAAATGAGTGCTCAAGTAAAACAAGAAATCAATAGTTTTGGTTTGTATAAGACATCTTTTGGTTACAACTCAGGTATGTTGAAAGGTAAATGGGGTTTCACCGTGGCTGGTTCTAGAAAATGGGGATCAAGTTACGCAGATGCAACTTTTACAGACGCTTGGTCTTATTTTTTCAAAGTTCAAAAGAAAATCGGAACACACACCTTAACCTTTGGGATTAATGGTGCGCCGCAATCACACGGTCAAAGATCTACACGATTACCAATCGCTGTTGTGGACAAAGCTTTGGCTGAGAAAACAGGAATAGATTATTTAAGATCTTTAGATTCAATATCAAATAATCAATTTACAACCACCACAATTGGATCTAGAGGAATTAGATATAACCCAAATCATGGAATGGTAAACGGTGAAGTTTACAACGAAAGAGTGAACTTTTTTCACAAACCACAATTAAATTTATCTCACTATTGGACATCAAAAGATAGCAAATTTTCTTTATCTAATGTATTATACGCATCCATTGGTAGAGGTGGAGGTACTGGATTTAAAAGTACAATTACAAAAAGAGATACAACAACTGGCTTATTGGATATTCAATCATTTTATAATTCCAATCAAACAAATATATCATCTCTTTATAGCACAACTGAAAATGTTTCGGGTAATTATTTAAGAGCTTCCATGAATAATCATGAATGGGTTGGGCTTTTATCCACTTTAAATTACAACATAAATAAAAATCTTACTGCCATGTTTGGTATCGATGCTCGTTACTACCATGGTTCTCATTTCATGAAAGTATATGATCTTTTTGGTGGAGATTATGCGATTGATAATTCTGATCAAAATCAGCCAGCTGGAATGGGTAATACTCAATTTGGAATGAAAAGAGAGGGTGATAAAATTACCTACAACAATGATGCAACAGTTTTGTGGGGTGGAGCCTTTGGACAAGTTGAGTATAAAAAAGACAAATGGAGCACTTTTTTGACAGGTTCACTTTCTGAAACTGCATACCAACGTATTGACTTCTTTAGAAATAAAGATATTGTATTAGCTGACACTACTTTTGTTCAAGCAGTTGGTTATGGAGATACCTTAGACTATAATGGGAATAAATATACAATTAATTCCGCAGAAGCTCGATATGCTACAACTGATAGAAAATGGTTTTTAGGGTCAACAATAAAGGGTGGTGTAAACTACAATATTGACGAAAAAAACAATATTTATATGAATACTGGTTTCTTAAACATTGCACCTAGAATGACGCAAGTTTTTGACAACACTAACAAAGAGTTTTTTGAAATAAAAAATCAAAAAGTTTTATCAGTTGAACTAGGCTATGGATTCAAAAGCAAAAAGTTTGCTTCAAATATCAACAGTTACTATACATTATGGAAAAATAAACCACCTAGTTTTACACCAACTACTCCTGATGGCGAATCTTACAATATCAACGGTTTAGATGCACTTCACATGGGTGTTGAACTAGACTTTATTTATAAAATTACAGAAAAATTAGATATTGAAGGAATAGTTTCTTTAGGTGATTGGAAAACTATTTCAAATACTTCTGGACTGGTAATCGATCAAGATGGTCAAGTTGTTGATTCATTTAGTTTTAGTGCAAAGAATGTTCATGTAGGTGATGCCGCTCAAATTCAATTGGGTGGAAGTTTAAGGTATGAATTTAAAAAAGATCTATGGGCTAAATTGAGATACACGTATTTTACGAAAAATTATGCAAACTTTGATCCAACAACTTTGACTGGAGAGAATTCAAACCGTGAATCATGGAAAATGCCTAGTTATGCGATCTTAGATTTTAATTTTGGGTACGACTTCAAATACAAAAAAACAAGATTTGGAATAAGTGCAGGAGTCATGAACATACTAAATACAATCTATATTACTGACGCTCAGAATGGATATGACTTTGACGCTCAAACATCCACTGTTTTCGTTGGGATGGGAAGAAGATTTAGCTTAGGATTCAAGGTAGGAATATAAAAATAAAAAAAATAATCATAAATATGAAAAAAACGATTTTTCTTGTTGCATCAATTTTCTCAACAGTGGCGTTGATGGCACAAGCAGTTCTCCCAACAAATTGGGATAGTTCTGGAAATCCACCAACAGGATGGATGATTTCTGGAACAACTACTTACACAGGTTCAGGAAACCCTCTTCCTGCGGTAAGATTTGATACACAAGGTGATTACATTCAAATAGAATTTGCTGAATCTCCTGGACTTTTGACTTATGATATTACTGGTAATCCTCCAACTGGACAACAATGGGCTGGTTTATTAGAAATTCAAGAGTCTGTTGATGGTGTCAACTTTACGCAATTGCGCGCAATAACGAATTTAGCTGCAGGTACCTATGGTGGAATGTCAGACACTCCAGCTGCAACTAGCCGCTTTATCAGATTTAATTTTACAACTAAAACAACAGGAAACGTTGGTTTAGATAATGTAAACATTGCCCTTCCAGTAGCTGGACCAGAGCAAGAAATTGACATTGCTAATGGAATCGATAGAATACCTTCCAATGGAACAGCTTATGTTTCTGCCGCAGTTGGATCAAGTGCACCTTTGACACTAACAATCAGTAATGAAGGTTTAGTAAACCCATTAAACATTGGGAATGCTGTGATTACTGGTGCAGATGCCGCAAGTTTTGCAGTTACAACTGTTCCAACAACAATTAATGCTAGTAGTCAAGATAACTTGATTATTACATTTTCTCCAACTGTTTCAGGAACTCACAATGCAGTTTTGTCAATTGACAATAATGATTCAGACGAAGCTCCATACATCATCAATCTTTATGGGGTTGGTGGAACTTTAGCTACTGAGCCAACAACGCAAGCAGCAAATTTGAATTTTACCAATATCAAATCATATAGATATACAGTAAACTTAACGCAAACCAACGCTGACGGGGTGATAGTATTAAGAAAAACTGGTTCTGCTGTAACTGATTTGCCAGTTGACGGTGTTTCTTACGGAATTGGAGATGGAATAGGATCATCAAAAGTTGCCTATGTAGGTTCAGGATCTTCATTTGTACCAAATTATATTTTGGCAGGAACAACAGATCATTTCGCTGTATTTACTTACAATGGACCAAGTACATTTGTAAACTACTTGACATCTGCTCCCTTAACTGGAAGTGTTACTACTTTGAGTACCATGGTAAGCCCAACAGAATATTCAGCTTTAAACACTTCAAGTCCAAGTTTCCCAGCTGATTTGCAAGCAATTGTAAGTCCTCACACTAGAATCCTGTATGGAGATTATTCAAGAACTATCATTGAAGGTTTCTATGAAAGAGATACAACAAATGGTCAAAAAGTAGTAAATTGTGCTTATACAAGTTTCCCACATATTTATACACCACCAATGGATTTCTCTGTAATTTCAAGAGAGCATTCAATTCCTCAATCATGGATGTTGACGGTTGCTTCAGCTACATTTGAGGACCAAAAAGAATACAGTGATTACCATAATTTATTTCCAGTTCATCAAGATGACGCCAACGCAGTTAGAAGTAATAATCCTCTTGGCATTGTTGTTAATGCAACAAATGTATCTGGTGATGGAAAATTTGGAACAAACGCAAATGGACAAACAGTTTATGAACCAAGAGATGAACAAAAAGGAGCAGCTGCACGTGCAATGTTTTACATGATGTTGACTTATAACGGTGTTTCTGGAAACTGGGGGTTAGACAATTTATTATCAGATGCACAATTCCAAAATCAAGATTTGCTAAGAGAATGGCACTATAACTTTCCTCCAAGTGCCTTAGAAATTGGTAGAAATGATTATTTAGATTCACTTCAAGGAAATAGAAATCCATTCATTGATAACCCAGATTATGTTTGTTACATCGATTTTTATAATGTTTCAAAAATTAACTTGACTTCTCCTTGTTCAGATGGACCAGAAAGTTCAGCAAGTATAAATGAATTAGATTTAAGCTCAAACTTTTTAGTTTATCCAAACCCAGCAAGTACTAAATTGAATCTTTCTTTGAAAGAAACAGAAATTAATTCCTATGTAATTACAGACGTTTTAGGAAGAGTAATTACTGAAAAAACTGATTTAAATAGTAAAAACATTTTAGTTGATTTAAGCGAATTCAATAAAGGTTCTTACATTATTTTTGCGAATACCGTGTTAGGTACTGCTAAATCAACATTTATCGTTAGTAAGTAATTAAATCCACTAGGAATAAAGTAAGTTGATTATGTTTAAAAACATCTCACTTTTTATACTTTTAATCATTGGAGCAGGTCTAACAGCCTGCTCTTTTGCATTGAACAAAAAAATAAGTTCTGAAAGAATAACTGTTTTAAATACTGAAAGCAAAGAGCAAAATTCAATAGATTCAATCGTAAATCCATTTAAAAAGGAATTGCAAATTGAAATGAATCAAAAAATTGCTTTTGCAGAGGTTGACTTCATCAACGAACGTTATAATGGGAATTTAGGTTCCCTTGTTGCTGATGTTTTTTTGGAAAAAGGAAAACAACTCGATGAAGTAAAAAAATCAGGATTAGATGCTGTATGCGTCATCAATTGGGGAGGTTTAAGAGCAAGTATTAACAAAGGAGATGTTTTACTTAATGATGTTTATAAACTACTTCCATTCGACAATTATTTAGTAGCCGTTAAATTGCAAAAGAAGACATTTCTTGATATACAAAAATGGATTATTAGAAGCGGTGGGCATCCAATTGCAGGATTCAGAATTGAAAAAGATAAGATAATCGATGCACAAGGAAATGAGATTCTTGTTGAAAACAATACCGAGGAAATTTGGGTGATCACCAATGATTATTTGATGAACGTAGGCGATAATGCAGTATTTTTCACAACGAATTCAGGCATTGTGCAAAGCAATTACTTACTACGTGATGTTTTTTTAGAAAAAATAAAAAATACTAGTATGAAGGATATTCAAGAAAAACGCATAATTTTATAAGAATGAAGAGAAGAGATTTCATACAGAAAACAGTTATTACTTCAAGTGTTCTTGCATTTTCACCATCCTTGTTTTCTCAAGCTAGTAGTAAAAAAAGTAGTTTAACCATTCTTCATACAAACGATACTCATTCCAACATTGAAGCATTTCCGGTCAATCATTCTAAATTCCCAAATCAAGGAGGAGTGTCCAGAAGGTATGATATTATTCAAGAAATAAGAGCACAAGAGGAGCATGTACTTTTACTTGATGCCGGAGATATTTTTCAGGGCACACCCTATTTCAACCGCTACGGTGGAGAATTAGAAATGAAAGTGATGTCTCGCATGGGCTATGATGCTGCAACAATGGGAAATCATGATTTTGATGGCACAATGGAAGGCTTTCTAAAAGCAAAAAAACATGCTACTTTTCCCTTTTTGTGCTCAAATTATGATTTTAAAAATACCGTGTTAGATCAACAAACACAGGCTTATAAGATCTTTAAAAAAGGGAAACTTAAAGTTGGTGTTTTTGGCATTGGAGTTGAATTAAAAAACCTCGTCCCAGATAAACTTTTTGGAGAAACCATTTACAACAATCCAATTGAAATTGCTCAAGATATGGTTGAAAAGCTAAAAAGTGAGAACTGCGATATCATAATTTGTTTATCTCACCTCGGCTACGAGCAATTAGGCGAAAAAGTTTCTGATTTAGTTTTAGCAAAAAACACAAAAGGAATCGATTTGATTATTGGTGGACATACACATACTTTTTTAGAAAAACCAACGCAAATAATCAACCAAGAAGGAAAAATTACTTTGGTAAATCAAGTTGGTTGGGCAGGATTACAATTGGGCAGAATTGATTTTGATGTGGAGAAAAAATTCTTCACCAAAAAAGAAGTAATTGAAATAAATTAATAAATGGAAGGCAAACGTTACAAATCTAGGAAAAGCAAATACATGTATCTATTATTTGTTTATGTGACTGTAATTTTTGCTGCTGCCTTGTATTATGCCTATTCATTTTTACCAGACTTTTATTCAATAATGCTTAATTTATATGTGCTTACAATCATTTTGCTTCTTTCAACATTAAGCACAAACTATATCATTCAAGATGAAGTTTTGATTTGTCAAAAATCACTTCTCAAAAAAACAATTCCCATTTCAGAAATAAAACGTTTTACTTTGGGAAATCATTTTTGGTTCCTAGGACGAAAATTTGCACTAACATCGAATGGAATTGTAGTTGATTCCAATGATTTCAAAGGAATATTAATTTCTCCAGAAAATCGAGATCAGTTTATTGCAGAAATTTTAAAAATTAATTCAAAAATAGAAATCGTAAATAAGGATTAAGTAAAATATTTTATGGAACAAAAAACATATTTATCAAAAAGAGGCTGGATTATTTATTTACCACTTGCATTATTCCCATTTATTTTCTCCTTTGGATTTTTATACATTTCTCAAAACCAAGCAGACAAACTAATGGTTTCTTTCTGGATATTTGTTCTGTTTTATATTTTTTTGCTAAGCATATTAAAAACAAATTACACGATTTCGAATGAAAAACTAATCATAAAATTCTCTTTTTTCAAAAAAAGTGTCCAACTAAATGATATCACAACAATTAAACAAAGAAATCAACTTTGGGTCATGGGTTGGAAATTAGCCTTATCCGCAAAAGGAATAATCATTTCTTCTAAAACTGGTATGGATATATTGATTTCGCCAGAAAATGAGGAAGAGTTTATTGCGGATTTACTAAAAATCAATCCAGAAATTAAAATCTGTTAGTGACTTAATAATAGCATTTATTAGAACAAACTAAACCTAATTTCAATTTTTCAAACACAAAAGACTGAATACGTAATTTTACTTATTTCTGATATTAATTTTATACTTATCTTCGTAGTATAATTGCTAATATTTAGTCTAATGAAAAGTAAATTCATTTTTACATTCTTGCTGTTCACCCTTTCAAAAATTGGGTTCCTGTATTCTCAAGAAGAAGGAGAAGCGAACAAAACAATTTACAAAACCTTTAAGGAAAACAACAAATGGGGTTTTAAAAAAAATGGTTCTCCACTTATTCAAGCGAAATTTGAATACGCAACTGATTTTTCAGAAAATTATGCCTTAGTAAAGGAAAATGGAAAATGGGGTTATATTGATACCCTTGGAAATTGGTTTATTCCTGCAATTTATGACAAAGGGCAAATCATTCAATATGGTCTTGCATTTGTAAATGTTGGTGACAAAACTGGATTAATTCAAATACAAATAAATGAATTGACAGGTGAAAGTTTTTACAAGCTTTTGTTAGAGCCGATTTATACACGTATAAAAGAAGATTACAATTCTTATTATCTTTTTGATGGACATAAACAAGGTTTTTTGTCAAAATCAGAATTACATTTTATTCCTGCCATTTATGATAGCATTTACGATGAATCTGGTTGGATTTCGGCTAAAAAGTCAACTAATTTGTGGGATTTATTTTACGAAAATAAATTACAAATTGAGGACATGAGTTCCCGATTAAAAAGCTCAAATATAGTAAATTATTCATCTACAATATTTGCAGAAAAAAATCACAAATTAGGTGTTTTCAAAGTAGGAAAAGGATTTATTGTTCCGCCAAAATACGATAAAATAGAAGAAATAAATAGTCATCCCTACAAATCAAGTGAAGGTGAATCAAGTATCATCTATGCCTTACATGCGAAAGATTTAAGTATGAAAATGGATGAATACGGAGAAATGTATATCCCAATCAGATCTTATCCAGATGATATTGACTCCATTTACCTTGCAAAAACAGATGGTTCACTTATTACAAACGAAGTATTTAATGGAATTGCGGAAAAAATTGACCTGTACAGTGATTATGTTATGCCTCAAAGTTTAAAGTTACTTCAAAACAATAAAATCGTTTTCCTAGAAGCCAACTTAAACCTAAAAAAGACAAATTGTCAAGAACTCACTTCACATGCCTATTCATGGTATTACGGTAGAAACGAAAATTCTTATTACATATTAAACGAACAACTGCAGTCCATCGACTCATTTTATAGAATTGAAAAATTCAGAGAAATGGTCAGAGATTATGAAGGGGAAGTAATTGATGAATTTGGGAATGAAATATTGGATGAAAATGGCATTCCGTATTATGAAAGAATGTATAAAGAAATTGAAGTCAACGAGCCATTTTTAATGGTGTTTAGAAAAAATGGAGACAAAGAAGAAAGAGCAATTTATGATCTTTATGACGCAAAAGTTATTTCACCTTGGATTCCAGTGGAAGGAGATTTATTCATTTCAAGAGAATTTGTAAGTGATAACTATTACAATTCAAAATTAATTTATTTCTATGAACATAATAATCAAGTGGGTTTTTATACCTCAGGAATGAAGGCAGGAACTGATTTAAAATACTTGAATAACTACAAAATTTATGGTTCAAATGTATACATTAAGTTCTTGACTCCGGAACAAAATGAAAAATTTGAATTATATCGATTGGAAAATAATGAAATGAAATTCGTTTCTTCAGATTATGATATAAAAATGGCCTCTGAGTTTGTAACGGAAGACTATGTTTACGATGAAATTGGTGAATACTATATGACAACTGTAAAACAATTCCAGTCAGAGTTTATGGTGTTAAAACAAGGAAACAAATATGGACTGTTGGCGGGCAATGGAGTTCTTCTGGCACCCATTTATGATTCAATGTACCAACGACCAAATGATGTGAAATTTGTAACTACTATATTAAATGGAAAATACGGTTCAATAAATATTGAGAATGGCAACGAAGTGAAACCAATTTATTCATACGAAATAACTTTTTACAACACCTTCACTGTGAACGATTTGGAATTAGCAAGCACAGAAATGTACCCAGACTATTCAGAAGAGAACTACAATGAAATGCAAGGATCAAGTTTCACTTTATTTGAAAATGGTAAAACTTTAACCTCAGACATCAACTTAATTTTTCCAAAAAAGGTAAAAAAACGTTATGGTTTATTTGGATATCCAATTAATTCAATCCTTGAAAAACCTATCGAAGAAATAAAACCTCAATACCGCTATTTAGAGCAATATAAATTCAAAGGTTTATTCAAAGCGCAAGGAAAAAATAAAAAATGGGGTGTAATCAATCTTTTTGGCGACACAGTACTTCCTTTAAATTATTCATCCTTTTCACCATATATTTACAGTACTGGTGTATGGATGTTTAAAGTGTTCAATGGTAAAAAAGTTGGACTATATGATGTTAAAGCTGGTGAAATCATTCCGCCACTTTATCAAGAAGTTGAATCCTTGACATACGGAGATGGCTTTTCTGATTATTATATCTCAAAACTAGATAAAAAATACGGAATTCATGATAAAAAAGGAAATTTGCTAGTAAACCACGAATTTGAAGAAATTAATGTTTTCTACGGCAATGAATCTTCCTATAATTCATATTTCACTGCACGTAGAAATAATAAAACTTGCATCATTCCCCTAACAATTACAAAAGATGAAGCAAAAACATTAAATTTGGTGGAATATGACTTTTTTAATGCCGATAAAGGATACGTGAAAAAAGGCGATTCCTATGATATTTACCAATTGCCTTCAAACAAATTTATTGAGAACTTGAGTTTTGACAAGGTGAAATTAGACGGTTTGCTATTCACGATTATTTGCCAAAATGGAAAATTTGGTGCGGTAGATATTTCGGGAAAAGTATTAGTTCCTTGTGAATACGATTATGCAACTTTCATGGAATACCGTGATGAAGTCATGATTGGCTACCAAAATGGAGTGAAATATTACATTTATGTTGAAAATAACGAACGTTTTACAGAAGATCAATGGTAAAAATTAATTTAATAGTAGCATTAATTACTTGTTTTGGAATTAATCTGCATGCGCAAAAAGACTTAAAAACTGTTTTTCCAGAAAAGTGGAAAGCAAAAATTGGTGTCACAACCTACAGAACAAATATGGTTTTTTACAACGGGAAAATTTTTATTGGTTCGAACGGTGAAGATCGAAATTTCAAAAGTGACGACTTGGATGGAGTCTACGAAATTGATGCAAAAAGCGGAAAAATACTTCATCATTACACCTTGCCATTTATGGGCGATAACGATGTAAATGGAGTTGCAATAGCAGATGGAAAATTATTTTTCGGCACAGATAATTATTATTTTTTCTGCTTTGATTTAGCGACAAAACAAGAATTGTGGAAATTTAATACTCCTTATGATGTGGAATCCGTGCCACAATTAGCTGATTTGAATGGCGACAAAATTGCCGATGTATTTTTCAGCGTTGAGGGTGATTTTTACTACGCGCTTGATGGAAAAAACGGAGAACTTATTTGGAAAAATGAATTCCTATCTTCCAATGCAGGAAATTGTTCCGCTTTGAAATTTGACATTAATGCGGATGGCGTATTTGATTTCTTAACTTCCGGAAGAGGAATGCCAAATTCTGATGCAACCGCTGGATTCAAAATGGCACATTATGGAGATTTTAACATCGCTATTGATGGGAAAACAGGGAAAACCTTGTGGGCAAATGAAACTGGTGCTGGAGTTCATGCTTCACCTAATATATATAAAAATGGAAACAAAACAGAATTTCTATTTCTAGATTGTTATGGCGATTTTAGATCGTATGACGCAAAAGGAACACTTCTTAAATATGTAAATTTTGGTTACGACAACTTCTCCTCTCCTTCTGTTAGCAAAGATAATTACTTAATTATTGGAAAAGGTGCGATTGATATTAGTCAAAAATCTTTATATAAAACAGGAGACACCTTGCCAGAATACATTAAAAATGAGGTAAAATATACAACCAATCCTGTTGATGGAAGAATTAGCGCCACAAGTTTAATTGCAGATGTCTTGGCAAGAAATTCGGATCAAATAATTGGTGTAACTGAAAATGGATTTGTATTTGTTTCAAAAACAAACGGTGAACTAATTGAAAACTTCAAAATTCCAGCTGGAGCTGAGGCAAGCCTTCTAATCGAAGACTTGGACGGAGATAAATTTTTGGAAATTTTAATTGCGGATTTGTCTGGAAATTTGACTTGCTATAAAACTAAATCAAAGGCTAAACCAACTTACGGAAAGTTTAAATAAACTTAAAAAGTAGAATTAAAAAATTATTGATTATTTTTGAGATAGAAAATCATTAAAAATATGTTCAATAAAGCCTTTTTTATATTTGGCATCTCCCTATTTACTTGCATTATTCTAGGTTTTGAATTCAAAACGAATGATAGCGAGAATTTACAATTGGAGACAAAAAACTACAAAAGTAAATACGTAGTTATTTTTGTCATTGATGGTCCACGCTATTCTGAAACTTTTGGTGATACAGCTTGTACTTTGATTCCACGAATGGGAAAAGAACTTGTGAAAGAAGGGACTTTGTTTACGAATTTTCAGAATAATGGAGTTACGCATACCAATCCGGGACATGCCGCGATCACAACTGGAGTTTACCAAAATTTAAAAAACAACGGAAAAGAATTACCAAAAAACCCATCTATTTTTCAATACTTTTTAAAAGCTAAAAATGCGGATAAAACTGATGCTTGGGTAATTTCTAGCAAAGGAAAATTACATGTTTTGGCAAATACAAAAGACAATAAGTGGCAAAATTCCTACATTCCAAGTGTGTATTGCGGTCTAAATGGAAATGCGGTAGATTATGTTGGTGATTCCTTTACTTGGAAAAAAATAGTTGAAGTTTTTACCAAAAGTGCACCACGACTAACATTGATAAATTTATTGGAAGTAGATGTAAATGGGCACCAAAATAATTGGGAAGGATACAAGCAAGGAATTCGAAATTGCGACGAATATGCTTACAAATTTTGGAACATGATTCAAGAGAATCCAGCCATGAAGGACAAAACAACCTTACTGATTACTAATGATCATGGAAGGCACTTGGACGGGAGAAAAGATAGCTTTAAAAGTCATGGTGATAAATGTGAAGGTTGTAAACACATTAGTTTACTGGCAATTGGTCCAGATATAAAAAAGGATTTTAAAATCAGTACCGAGGCCGAAATGATTGATATCAGCAAAACTATTGGTGAAATTTTGCAATTTGAAGTCCCAACTTCTAAAGGAAGAGTTTTACATGAAATGTTTGTAGATGAAGCAATTGTAGAATGAAGTTTCGTTACGCAAGGCATACAAATCAATTAGAAGAATTAAAGAAATTTTACATCAACATTCTTGGATTAGAACTTTTAGGTGAATTCAAAAACCATTCAGCCTACGATGGTATATTTTTAGGGAAGCAAAATTGTGACTGGCATTTAGAATTTACACAAACAAATGAAATTGTTGAACATTCCTTTGATCAGGATGATTTATTGGTTTTTTATCCTGTTAATCAAATGGAGCATGTAAGAATAAAATCGAATTTGGAAAAATACAAGATCACAATTTTAAAAGCAAAAAATCCGTACTGGCAAGAAAATGGATTGTGTTTTGCTGACCCCGATGGCTTCATGATTATTTTGGTGAATGTATGAAAAAAATTAGGATTGAAGAATGAAGTTGATGGTAATGAAATAAATTTTAGTTGGCGCTTACCCGATAAGAAATCGGTACCGCCTGCGCCTTCAAGTCCTCTTCGCTGCACTCATGTGGGCTTTCCGGACTCCGTCGGGGCGTGAAGATTTATGCAAGAGAACTTAAAAACTCTTATAAATCATTAATCTAACTTCCAATTTAAATTTTAATACAAATCGAGAACATTATAACAAGTCCTATTAATGTTCATTAAATTGCTTTTCAAGTTCCCCCCCATTGACTTGCGAAGCATGCACCGAAGGTAACGAGGGAATAATGGGGAGGACGTTTAAATTTCAATTGACCAAGGAGATGCAAAAAATAATAAACACATTTGTTTTTGGTGAAGTACCGAAAAATTTATTAATTTAGAGAATCCCTAAAACAAAAATTGTGCCCCTTAAATTAACATTTTGTTTCCTAATTTTCACCTTTTCAAATTTACTTTTGTTAAGTCAAGAATACTTAAAAGACACCTTATACATTACTTCAATTGAAACGAAAAATGTTGTTAAACGTGAACAACACCTTATCAAGGCGAAAATTTTAAACTTAAGCACAGATGTTTTTGACTCATTGATAAATTTAAATAAATCATGTATCCCATTATTTTCAAATGAACATAAAATTTCACATTTTACATTTTCTCTGACTAACGATGGCATGACTCTTTCTGTTAGTGTTCAAGAAGGTATCCATGCAAACAATATTGCTGATTTGTTTGGTATTTTTTTTGTATATAATATACCAGTCCTAGTTTACTTAAATGGAAATAAAAATCAATATTTTCAAGAGACAGATAAAAATATTATAATAAAATACTTCAAACTTTATGATTTTAATAATTTTGATATTTCAAACGATATCTTTCTTTTAGATGATTTAAATGTTATTAGTGGTTGTATTGATTTTAAAGCAAAAAAGTTAAACTACTTTTGGGAAACATGCTGGTGATTAATCTCATTTTCTTTCAAAAATTTAAAATGTTTTTTGCTTTTTGTTAAACAATCCTGCGCCGACGCAGCATTAAAGCTTTTTGACATGAAAGAGACTTGGAGTTTGTTTCTAACAGCTAAAGCTCGTTAGATACATTACGAAAAGCGAATTGAATGAAAAAACTTGATTGCGAAGACGGAAAACGCAGCCAAAATCAAGTTAAAGAAAAAAACAAGTACCAATCTTTCCACAATTTATGTTCAGCTTCAAAGCAGTATTTAAATTATACCGATTACATTTTCAATAGTATCCATAAATTATCTACGATGCTGCATTTGGCGGTGGAAACTTTTCAAATTGTATCGGCATAATACTGAATTTTATTCGGACTATTTATTATGTGTATTTGGTATTATTTTGTACCTTTGAATTGTGCCACATTCAAAATCAAGGAAAATGAAACATTTGCTTTTATCTTCATTCATAGTTCTACTATTTTTATCTTGCAAAAAGGAGGATAAACCTGAGGACCCAATAAGTGAAACCCCAAGTGTATACGCAGATATCAACAACACCTTCGCCTTTGGTATTCTTGATAAAATAAAAGGGATTTGGAATGGTCCAGTAAGTTCAACAACAGCATTGGGCTCCTATCCTGAATGGATCGTAGATTTTAGACCGAATGGTGAAAACCAAATTTCTGCTAAAAACGAATTGGATACTTTAAATGATATTTTTATGTCCTTTTTTGTGGTAAAATACAAGGGCGAATACCGAGTGGCATTTAGAAATGGAGGCTCATTTGCAGGAATGAAACGCGTTTCTTACTTACTTGCAGATAGCGTTTCGGAGCTTTCCTCCCACTCTTATTATCGATTTTCTGAAATAATTAAAGGAAAAAACAGAGCTTATTCAGAAGTGATTTTTAGAGCTGATAGTGTTTACCTAAAATCTTACACAAACATTTACAATACAGAGATTACTCCTGTTCCGCACATGACTTGGAGTGCAAAATTGCAAGATTTAAACTCAAGTCAAACTGCTGTCTCCACTTTTTCTTTTCCTAAAAAAACATTGTGTAAGGATTTTTCCAATAGCTTTACAGGAATGGAAGAATCTATGTTCTTTTCCACTTCTGGAAACCCAACAAATGATCCATATTCAGAAAGTTCGCAACCTTATTTAGGCCAAACAAACGCACAGTACACCTTCTTAAGTTCATATTCACCAAACCCTAGTAAAAAAGTATTTTTATTACTTACAACTCAGCCACTATTTTCAGGTTTTAGTTTTGATTTAACAAATTTAAAATACCGTTCACGCTATGTGATTCTCAATGCAAACGACACTAGTTTCACTTTCAACTACATGCATCCAGGTGAATACTACTATTATGCATTTTACGACAACGATGGAAATGGAACTATCAATTCTGGGGATTGGATTAGTACTTCAAACACTACTTTTTCGCTTGCTGCCTTGGGAACTTCGACTACTACAACTCAAATCAATTTCACAATTCCTTAAATAATTTTGATGACGATAAAAACACATCTTATCCAAAATAATCGCATTGCAGAAATTGAATCGAACAAAATCCTAGTCAATTCCATTGAGGAGGCTTTGCAATTGCTTGTGGATGTATATTACCAAGATTTTGATAAAATTATCCTTTTTGAACATCAGATCACCCCAGACTTTTTTGAACTTAAGAATGGAATGGCTGGAGAAATATTACAAAAATTTTCGAATTATAGAGTGAAACTGGCAATTGTAGGTGATTTTTCAAATTACAAAAAAGAAAGTATTTTGCAGTTTATGGCTGAAAGTAATAGAATGAAACAAATAAATTTTGTAAAGTCCTTAGAAGACGCCTTTGATGTTTTATGTGCAGGATGAAATTTCATCAAATAATTAAACTATCACCCACTCCGATTCCAATTATATCTTTCATCTACTTAGGGGTAATTTACATTGAGTTATCGAACAAACAAACTGATCTTTTTTGTCATAAATTTACTTCACTATGTTCAAGTTATGGAAAGTGAACGAATTATTCATCAATTTGTATAAAGTATTAATCAAAAGTAAGACGTATGAAAAACATTGGAATCAATAAACCTTGTTCTGAAAACTGGAATGAGATGTCAAAAAACGAACAAGGCGCTTTTTGTCAGAAATGTGCAAGTCAAGTATATGATTTTACCAATAAATCAAGTCTAGAAATCAAACAAAGCTTGCATGCCTTAATTGGTCAATCGGTTTGCGGCAGAATTACATCAAAACAGGAAATGGAACTCAACGAAGAATTCAATCTCTGGATGAATCGACAAAACAAGCATTCATTTCAAAGTCAGTTGCTATTTGCTTTATTGATAGTTTTCGGATTGGGACTTTTTAGTTGTGAAAATCAAAAAGATGAACAAAATTTGAACGAATTTCAAACATCTGTAGCAAGAATAATTGAAAATAACGAAGCCCTTGAAAGTACACTTGTAGATAGTGTTTCTGCAGAAGAACTAATACGCTTTGAGCCTCCTGTGATTGTTGGAATGTTAGTAGAAGAGGAAATTCCTATTCAAGAAATAATTCCAAATGAGAAAAGTGAAGATTATCTTTGTCCACCAAAGGAAGTTTTAGATATCCAAATAGTTGGAGCCATGGCTTTTAAATATGAATTTGAAACATTTTTGGAAGAGGAAATCCAAAATTCAGCTGATGAACTAGATGAAAATGGAATTATTCTCCCAAAAAAATTCGAAGCAAAAGTTTTTCCAAATCCGGCTAAAGAACAAACAACTTTTGAATTGGCAATTCCAACAACTGGATATTTTGAAATTCAATTACTTGATTTAAACGGAAAAATTCTTGAAGTTTTACATACTGGAAAGCTTGACAAAGGATGGTTTAGAAAACAATTAAATCTTTTAGACTTGAATACTGGTTTGTATTTAATTGTTATCAACTCAAGTGATTTTAAGAAATCAGTAAGAGTTAGCAAAATTTAAGCTCTTATAACTATTTTTAATAGTTTCATTTAATCTTAAAATAATGAAAAACATTGGAATCAAAAATCCTTGTTCTGAAAACTGGAATGAGATGTCAAAAAACGAACAAGGTGCTTTTTGTCAGAAATGTGAAAGTCAAGTATATGATTTTACCAATAAATCAAGTCTAGAAATCAAACAAAGCTTGCATGCCTTAATAGGTCAACCAGTTTGCGGCAGAATTACATCAAAACAGGAAATGGAGCTCAACGAAGAATTCAATCTCTGGATGAATCGACAAAACAAGCAGTCATTTCAAAGTCAATTACTTTTTGCCTTGCTAATCGTTTTTGGCTTGGGACTTTTTAGTTGCGAAAATCAAACACAAGAAAAAAACTTGCGAGATATTCAAACTTCCGTCACTAGAATCATTGAAGAACAAGATTCTGCCCCCCCCTACAACAAGCTATGAGAAAGGAAAAATTGGAGAATTTCAATATTCAGAAACAGCAACTTTAGGTGAAATGAGTATTGAACCAGAATTGGAGAACGCAAATGATTACGAAACCATTAGTCTTGGTAAAATGACCAGTGAAGAAATTGATGATAAAAAAATGGAAGCCACAATTGAAGGCGGAATGTCATACAGCGATTATTACGAAGTTTTTCTTGAAGAAGAAGTAATTTCTAATAAAAAGGTTGATTCGGAAAGTGATTTTACAAAAAAGTCTCAAGCTAAGGTTTTCCCAAATCCAGCAACTGAACTAACTACCTTTGAATTTAATGTTCTCGAAAAAGGAATTTTTAAGATCGCCTTGTATGACATGAGTGGCAAAATGCTTCAAGAGATTCATAGTGGCAGACTAAATAAAGGCAATTTTAATCAAAATCTGGATTTAAAAGGGTTAGATTCTGGGATGTACTTAATTATCATACATGCTGAAAATATAAATGAAAGTGTTAAGTTTTTGAAAAAATAGTCATCAAAATTTCACCTTTTTAATTTGATTCAAGACCAAATAGAAAAGGATATTAACCTCTCATGCAATGCTAACTCTGAAAGGAAAATTAAGCAGCAATATGGGAAAGACTAAAAGAAATTTTATTCTTTAAAATTAAATTGTTTTTTAAATAGATTTGAAACTACTTTTTTCATTATTTTTTTGTAACTTTAAGAAATTAAATGGTTTAGTCAAATACGAAAACAATATTTCTTTTAATGTTTTTCATAATAACCTGAACTAAATTGCAATAATTTTGTTATTAAAAGAATCGTAGAACATGAAAACAAAAATATTCATTCTCTCCATAATTTTATCCTCAACTTTTAGTTTTGGGCAAAACGATAGCAACCTTTTTGGTATTGTAAGAAAAAACTACTACAGCATTCAAACCGACCCCTTTGACCCAAATTTTCAATACGAAGTTTTTGATTCTGCAACGGTAAGACTTGGAAAACTAAATACAAATACAGGATTTGTTGAAAATATTAGTCAAACAGGAGCTGCACTTTCTGTAAATTTAACTGGAGCAGCATTAAATCCATATACAAATTCATATTTGTTTTTTGGTGGAGATAAGTTCGTAACCTTGGATTTAAATTCGGGACAAGTAAGCAATCAAGTTTCAGTATTCAATTCAAACGGAGAAAGTTATTTCGATAATTTCAGGTTCAATAACTCCGACAGTACAGTCTATGGTTTAGCTAGAAGAAATTACTACAATACTGATGGAAGTTTTATTTATGGCGAAATGTTCCTTTCAAAATTAATTGAATCTACTGGTGAAATCCAACAAATTTCACAAAATTCAATTGGACAAGGATTTGCCCTTGCAGGAAGTGCGATTGATCCTTTTCAAATGGTTTATTATTATTCAAAAGGAGATGCAATCGTTGGATTAGATATGTACAATGGTGAAATCTACAGTACTTTCCCAATAGACTGGGAGCAAACAGGTATGTTCGATAATTTCACATACAGTTGCGCGGATACGTCACTTTACGGCCTTCAAAGAAAAAATTATTACTCGATGATTTATGATGAGCAATTTCCAGACTTTCCAATGCAAAATTTAGATTCAACTTCAGTGAAGTTGGCAAAATTAAATTTAAATACGGGAGAAATAATTGAAGTATCACAAAACAATTTAAATGTGGGAGGTTATTCATTGAATGCAAGTTCTGCCATTGATCCAATAGGAATGAAATATTACTTTAGCTCTGGTAATAACATCGTTGCTGTTTCAATGATTTCTGGTCAAATTGTTGAAACCAATGATTTGATTTTTGAAGATGGCTCCTACTTTGATTTAATGAGAAATTTTAATAATTGCAAAGATGCATCTAGGGCTCGATTAAGTTCTCAAGTTGCGAGCATACAAGAAAAAATGAATTCGCCAATTAGCATTTCCCCAAATCCAAGTTCTTCAAATTTCAAAATAATCATGAAAGATGAATTAGAAAATGGCGAAATTTTAATTACAAATCAGTTGGGAGAAATTGTAGCCAAGGTTTCAAGTTTCTCTGGAAATGAAATTGAATTTACAAACCAAAAATTGTCTGCTGGAATTTATTACATCACTGTAAATACAAGTAAAAGTGGTCAAATTTTCACTGAAAAATTACTGATCCAACCTTAAAAATCTTTTTTTTGTAATAATCCATTTTTAAAATGTAACAACAAAAGGTCAAAACGGATTCATTTTTGTGCTCAAATATATACAAAAATGAAAAAGTACACAGCAGCAATTTTTCTAGTAAGTGCAATGGTCTTACTAAATCTTTCGTCATGTGCAAAGTATCCTGAAGGACCAGCTCTTTCCTTACTTTCACGAACAAATCGAGTAAGCAATTCTTGGCAAGTGGAGAACTACAAACTTAATGGTGATGACCTTACCTCACTTGTTAGTAGTTATTATGAAAACTTCACGAAAGAAGGTATTTATTCCTATTCTTGGAGTTTCTTTGAGGGTTCTGGAACATGGAGTTTCCAAAATGATTCGAAGGAAATTAAACTAGCGGGAACGGATGCACAATCTTCCCGAACCTTGGTAATTTTAAAGTTAAAAGAAGATTCATTCTGGTATTACTATATGGATGGTAATGATAAGCATGAATACCACCTGCTTCCAAAAAAATAAATTCAAAACAACAATTTCATTTCCTTATTGAATCGCAAAAAAAATTGAACAAGGAAATGAAATTGTTTTTTAATCGGGAAAAATCGCAACAACAATCATTACAATTGCTATTGCAAGATTAAGCTTTTCGTTCCTGTTTAATAGACCGCCATATTTTACCATCATTTTGTAGCCTACCCACCAAAATGGCATGTTTGTGACGCTTGTCCAATGTCCCAAATCAGGAACAAAATAATAGAAAAAATAGTCATTAAATATCCCGTAAGCAATCACATTAAATACGACTTCAAGGACCAATAAAAATCCAGCTTCATTAACAAAAGCCATTAATTTATTGGAGTATTTGATGTCGAAAATCTTGTAATTTTTGTGATAACAGATATAAATTGAGGCAATTCCCCACATTGCTGGACCATAAGACGAGGTAATTCCATGATGAATTGGCAGTGTTCGATACTCCCAAATTGGCTCATGAAAAATCCAATCAATTATTTTATACAAAAACAATTCACCGTACATCCCAAACCAAGAACCAAAAATAAAATAACTGAGGGCCAATCTGTAATCAACTTGAAGACCTTTTTTCAGTGCCATTCTGTTCCAAAAGAATAATGGAATAAATGATATCAATATAAAGATGGTTATTTTTAATGGCATATTCATAAAACAATATTGTGCAAATTTAAAATTTATTCAGCAATATTATTCTTTATCGCAAGAATATGAATAATTTATCGTCAAAAGTTTATATTTTTTTTCACTATTAACCGACTAAAATCAAAAAGTACAGTTTTTCCTTTCAAAAGCCCCATATTTATTAAGATTTAATTCTCTAAATAAAAACCTACCGCCCCGATTTTAGAACAAATCCATCTGTATGCAAG
>JBIKSI010000197.1:0-4734 GCA_044348665.1 Crocinitomicaceae bacterium | reverse complement strand
ACATATTTTGGTCGAGATGCACGGTTTTTTGAAAGTTTTTTCATTTTTCCTTGCACTTGGTTGTGCAAAAATAAGCTACAACCCACAAAAATCAAAGGTTTATACTTTTTCAGCAGACCCTAATTAGACTTTATTTTCAATATTCAACATAATTCTTTTGATTTTCAAAATATTATCTCTAATTTTGCACCCGATTTAAGGGGTAAATCTTGAGTAAAGCCTCATTTTTAGTATTAATTTCTTTCGAAAGTATCAAGGTTCTTCGAAATACAAGTAAAAAAAGCCAAGATGGCAGAAACAAAAATTACAGGGCAGGGAACTGCAGATTTTGACTGGGATGCATTAGCATTGGATGGTTACAATCAAATTGAACGTGCTGAACTTTCAGACAAGTACGAAGCAACATTAAGCTCAATCAACGAAAAAGAAGTGATTGAAGGAACTGTTGTTGTGTTGACTAAAAGAGAAGCAGTTATTAATGTAGGGTACAAATCTGAAGGAGTAGTTCCAGTAAGTGAGTTCCGTTACAACCCAGATTTAAAAGTTGGGGACACAGTTGACGTTTACGTTGAGTGTCAAGAAGACAAATTTGGTCAATTAATTATTTCTCACCGTACAGCACGTATGCACAAAGCATGGATCCGTGTGAACGAAGTTTTACGTACTGGTGAAGTAATTACAGGATTTGTAAAATGTCGTACAAAAGGTGGTTTAATCGTTGACGTATTTGGTTTAGAAGCATTCTTACCAGGTTCTCAAATTGACGTGAAACCAATCCGTGACTACGATGTGTATGTTGGAAAAAATATGGAATTTAAAGTTGTGAAAATCAACCAAGAGTTCCGTAACGTTGTTGTTTCTCATAAAGCGCTTATTGAAGCTGAATTAGAAGAACAAAAGAAACATATCATCTCTGGTTTAGAGAAAGGACAGGTATTAGAAGGTATTGTTAAAAACATTACTTCTTACGGTGTGTTCATTGATTTAGGTGGGGTTGACGGATTAATTCACATTACAGATCTTTCTTGGGGACGTGTTACACATCCAGAAGAAATCGTTGAATTAGACCAAAAATTAAACGTTGTTATCTTAGATTTTGATGACGATAAAAAACGTATCGCTCTAGGTTTAAAACAATTACAAGCTCATCCATGGGATGCTTTAGATACTAGCTTACAAGTTGGTGACAAAGTTTCTGGAAAAGTTGTTGTTTTAGCTGATTACGGTGCATTTATCGAAATCGCTCCAGGAGTTGAAGGTTTGATCCACGTTTCAGAAATGAGCTGGTCACAACATTTACGTTCTGCACAAGATTTCATGAAAGTTGGAGATACTGTTGAAGCATTAGTTTTAACTTTGGATAGAGAAGAACGTAAAATGTCTTTAGGTATCAAACAAATGATGCCAGATCCATGGGATGCAATTGAAGCGAAATTTGCTGTTGCAACAAAACATAAAGCAAAAGTTAGAAACTTCACAAACTTTGGTGTTTTCGTTGAGTTAGAAGAAGGAGTTGATGGATTAATCCACATATCTGACCTTTCTTGGCAGAAAAAAATCAAACATCCATCAGAGTTCTGCAAAGTAGGAGACGAAATGGAAGTTGTAGTTTTAGAAATAGACAGAGAAAACCGTCGTATTTCTTTAGGACACAAACAATTGGAAGAAAATCCATGGGATGTGTTTGAAACAATTTTTGGAGAAGGTTCAATCCACCAAGGAACAATCATCGAAACAAAAGATAAGTCTGGTATCGTTGCATTGCCTTATGGTGTTGAAGGAATTTGTCCTGCAAAACACTTGAAAAAAGAAGACGGAACTAACGCAAAAATCGAAGATACTCTAGATTTCAAAGTAATTGAATTCAACAAAGATTCTAAGAAAATTGTAGTTTCTCACACACGTACATTCGAAGAAGGTGATGAAAAAGCTCCAGCTTCAAAAGGTGCAGGTGCAGGTGCTAAAAAAGGTGCAGGAAGTTCAACTTCTCAAGCTGTAAAAGCAATTAATCAAAATTCTGAAAAATCTACTTTAGGTGATTTAGATGCATTATCTGCTTTGAAAGACAAAATGAAAAGCGAAGGGAATTAATTTTAAGAATTATTAATGATGAATTATAAATTCGTTAATAATAATTTCTAAAATAAATTTACTTTAAACAATACAAAACTCCTCCGTCGAAAGATTGGGGAGTTTTTTTTTTGCCATATCAGAAAAACAAAGAAGAAAAAAAGCGTTTTAGAAAAAGAATCTTTTCATTTTAAGATATTTTTTGTAGTTTTGATTAATACAAGATTTGTGACTATTTGAAAGCTAAGTGCTTATAAATGGATTAATACTTGATAATGAAGGGAATGATTTAAAATTTTATATGAGAAATATGCGCTATGCGGGTATTTTTAAGTTATGGGTAATCGAGCGACCATGAAAAAACAGCTGAATTTTGAAGCTAGCGAGAAATATTAAAAATTGACTTTTAAAAGGAAATTTTGAATTGAATAAATAAACAAGTCCTTTGCGCTTTATTTTAATACTATGAGAAAATTATTCGTTATCCTAACAATGTTGACTATCTCAATATTTGCAATGACTCAAAATATTTTTAAAACAAATTCTGTATATTACATTTCAGACACCTTAAAAGGCGGCGAATTTGATGGTTTAATACTTTACACACATTATAAATTTTTGGATGACTCCAAAGTATATATATCTATTCCCAAAAAAGAAAAACCGACAATAAATAACACCATAAGTCTTTCTCTCGAGAAAGGCTACTATGGCAAAGTGAAAATCATCAAAACCAATATGGTTAAAATTATTTGTAACAAAGGACTATTTAAAAGAACTAGGGAAATATTTATAGTAGGTGAAAAGGAGATAAAATTGGTAAAATTTGTCTATGAAGGAATGCTTTTCTTTCAATGGAGGAAGCCTAAAAAAGATGTACCTTTAACAATTTTGAAATAACAAGAACTATAACAAACAGTAATCGACTAAACTTGAAAATTAAACCTACACATAACACAGCCTTAAGCGCCACCTCCATAACATTTTATAGGAAGGTTTTGGTATTTAAGAGGAAAATTAGTAGTTTTGAATAAACAGAATCGAGAGGCGGCGATCGCCTAGGCGAGAAACGAACAACACAATGAAACATATAATTTCAATTTTAATAATAGTATTTTCAATAAATACATTTGGTCAGACCAATGAGTTAAAATCTTCTGACATTTTTTCATTTGCATATTCTTTCAAAATAGAGAATAATCAATTAATAGGTTCAGGTGCAGACTCATTAAAGAAAGCTATTAGAGAAAGTCAATTCTTTATGTTAGGGGAAGAGCATTTTTCGCCGCAAATTTCTGAATTAACCAATAATATTTTACCTTATTTTTCTTCTTATGGGTATGATAATTTTGCTCTAGAAGTTGGTCCATACACTGCTAAAATAATTCAAAGGGAAATAAAATTTAAAAATACATTATTCGATTTTAACAGATCTTTTAACCTAAAGTATAGAGATGTGCCTATTCCATTTTTCGATGGAACGAAAGACGATGATTTTATTAAAACTGCATTGAAATATAATTTTAAACTTTGGGGCTTAGATCAAGAATACGTAACAGCTCCATTATTTTTATTAGACGAAATCTATAGGAATTCAAAAGATAGCATTTCGTCAAAAAAACAATATCGGGATGCAAAAGATTACCTTGAACAACAATTAAATAAGTTCAATTCGGAAAAGAAGAACCAGTATTTTGAAATGTTCGACAGTGATAATGATTTAACCAAATATCTAAATCAATGCAACGAACCTAAACAACAAGAAATAATAGAGGCGCTCAAAATTTCAATGGATATTTATAAACAACAAAATTGGAATGGTAATCAAGCGAGAATGGAATACATGAAACGAAACTTTTCTAACAATTATCAAGCAGCACAAAAAAATGATAGTTTTCCAAAAGTTCTGATAAAAATGGGTTCAATGCATTTAGGATGGGGAAAGAGTTGGTTAGGGATTTATGATTTAGGTAATATGATTAACGAGTTATCATATTTTAACAATACAAAATCAGTCTCAGTAAACTGTTTTTCTAGATATAATGAAGATGAGAATGGAACTATTTGCGATTATATGAGTGACCAAGAAGGGGCAAATTTATCTCTTATTTTAGAATTGGCATCAAAAGATAGTTGGACACTAATTGACAACAAAAAAATAATTGAACTCGCAAGGAATAGAAAAGTAAAACTAAATAATGACTTGATTTTTCTCCTTTCCAGGTATAATTATATTCTTTTTGCACCATTAAAAACAATAGTGGAAAATAATTACTAAATGAAGAACTACAGCTAACATATAAGGCTTAATCGCGTGTAACGTAGTGGAACAGCGAGATAAGCCCGTGTTGACAAGTGCTTTGAGAGCCAATTATGGGTTTTTAATAATTTTGTTTGATTTTCTCGTTGTAAAACTATATTTGCAGGTGGCCTTTATAGATTTTAAGTAGTAATTTTAGTGTTTTTATTGTGCTTTTCAAGTTGTTCTGTATGCTGTTTTTACTTTTTTACTGATTTAAGCTTGTTCTTTTAAAAAATTGGGCATAGATTTCCCTTTTCATTTGAGGTGATTTTATAAAGTGTTTATTTTCTGTGTTTTACGTCTATCGTTAATTTTTAATGGAGGAGCATTTGCTTGAAATTGATGTATGGTAATCATCCGCC
>JBIKSI010000081.1:0-15840 GCA_044348665.1 Crocinitomicaceae bacterium | reverse complement strand
AAATGGAGGTTCATGATCCCGTCTTGAATTTTCAACTTTCAAATGACTTCTACCCTACTCGTGTAATCAAAAATTACCTTGAAGGCGATGTTTATTCGAAGGAATATGCAGTTCTTCTAAAATGGGAAAATATTTATTACGAAAAGCCAAATAAACAAATAAAAAACACAAAAAAAGTTGTACGTTTAGGACTGGTTCAATGGCAAATGAGAACCTACAAAAAAGTGGAGGAATTAATGCAACAAGCAGAATATTTTGTGGATACATTAAGTTCCTACAAAAGTGATTTCGCCCTTTTTCCTGAGTTTTTTAATGCTCCATTAATGGCAGCCTACAACGATCTAAGTGAAGCAGATGCGATTCGAAAACTTTCCATTTATACGGAACAAATTGTTAGGGAATTTTCAAAACTTTCTCTATCTTATAATATCAATATCATTACGGGTAGTATGCCGGAAATGAAGGATGACATTTTATATAACGTAGGTTACCTATGCAGAAGAGACGGTTCAATTGAGAGATACGAAAAACTCCATGTCACTCCAGATGAGCAAAAAGTATGGGGTATGAAAGGAGGAAATGAGCTAAAAACTTATGAGACAGATTGCGGAAAAATTGGAATATTAATTTGCTACGATGTCGAATTCCCGGAATTAAGTAGACTGCTAGCTGATGAAGGAATGGATATTTTATTTGTCCCATTTTTAACTGATACCCAAAATGGTTATTCTCGTGTCAGACATTGCGCACAAGCTCGAGCGATTGAAAACGAATGTTATGTGGCAATCTCTGGAAGTGTTGGTAATTTGCCAAATGTACATAATATGGATATTCAATACGCACAATCGATGGTATTAACCCCATGTGACTTCTCATTCCCTACAAATGGAATTAAATCAGAGGCAACACCAAATGCAGAAATGATATTAATAGCAGACGTTGACATCGACTTATTGCGCGAATTACATAACTATGGAAGTGTCAAAAACCTAAAAGATAGAAGATTGGATCTTTTTCAATTAAAAAAGATTTGATTCAACAATAAAAAAAAAGAATACAAGGAAAGAAAAATCGGTTTAGGTAGTATTTAATAGTTTGTTAAAAGTAGCGAAATATGCATATTAAAATGTGCGCGTAACTTTGATGAATAAATATTAAATCTATGAAATTCATCCTCTTATGCACCCTATTCTTATTTTGCTGTTCAAAAAAAGGAATTGAGAAACTATCATACACATTTAAGGGATCAAATACTTCTAATGAAGTAGTATCTAAACTTGCAAAAACGTTTAATAAAGAGTCTGGTCACAAAATATTTGTTAGCGGAGGTGGTTCCGAAGAAGCAATAAAAGATTTTCTTTCTGGCGAATTGTATTATTTAAATTCATCACGAAAATTAAATGATGAGGAGATTCAGAAAGCAGAACAAATTCATGACAAAAAAATCAAGGAAATAATTATCGGATTGGATGCCATTGCAATTATTGTGAATCCAAAACTTGGTGTTCACGAATTAAATTTAACTCAGATAAGTTCAATCTTGGAGGGGAAAGTGACAAATTGGAAAGATTTTGGGGGACCAAATCTAAAAATCAATCTATATGGTAGAGATGAAAAATCTGGGACTTCTCATTTTATTAAAGATAAATTTGCACCCAATGGTTTCGCAACCAATATGAATACAAAACAAAATTCCTGCGAAATTATCAAAGCCATTAATTCTGATTTAGCTGGATTTTCCTATGTTGATTTAGCCAGTATATCGGATAAAAACCATTTTCCATTAAAGGGCATTTGGGCAATAAATATTTTAATTGAAGGTGAGGAATCTGTTTCACCCTTTGAAAGAATGGCTGTTTTGAATGGAAAATACCCCATCTCAAGACCATTGTACCAATATTTGGTTGACTTAGAAAACCCAAAAATTAATGCTTTCATTAATTATGAACTTTCAGAGGAAGGTCAAAACACCTTAGAAAAAACTGGATTTTTTAAGATACTTCCCATGCATAAAGCATTAAATAAGGAAAATGGATTTTAATCATGAAAGCAGAGGACGAAATAAAATTAAACATAAATTTTGAAGATTTAAATCAATTTGTTTTTGATATTGATAATTTACAAAAATGGCTCCATTATGTGGAAGAATTAGAAAATATCACAATCAATCAAGAAATCAAAGGAAGTTATGTTTCAATGAAAATAAATTTGTTCCAAAAACCAAAGACATTTAATTTCAGAATTAGTGAATTTGAAAGGAACAAGAAAATCAGAATCAAAGCTAATCTCCCATTTCTTTTTGAAATCACAATCAAAACCTATCAAGCACTAGATGGATATGCATATCTAAGTCTTAAAACTAAATGTAAACCAAAATCAATATTATTCCTTTTTCTTAGAAAAAGACTTAAAGCCAAAAATAGAATTTCTTTAGAAATTTTGAAAGAAAGACTAAAAACTTTCTAATACAATTTCTGCCAACTAAATCTTTTTAGCTTTTTTTCCAATATTAAATTTCACCTACTTAAAATATTGATTTTTAATTAATTAAACCTAATACATGAAAATTTAATATTGGATTTCGTACCAATGTCCTTATTTTTGTTAACAATTAATTAATAATTACATATTGATTTAGATATGTTAAATCAAAAAATGATAAAATATGGCAAAAAAGGAAAACTCAGTGGAAACTGCACCTGTAAATGCAGTTAAATCTCCAAGGGCAAAAAAAGTAGCAAGTGAAAAAAAAGCAGAAATCGAAGAAAAGATTGATGTTATTGTGAGTAAGGAAGAAGATAAGGGAATTGAAATCAACACAAGCGAATCGGATACTATTGAGAGCAAGGATTTAAAGTCAAAGGATAAAAAAGATAAAAAGGAAAAGAAAGATAAAAAATCCAAAAAAGACAAGAAAAAAGCTAAAAAAAAGAAAAAGGCTAAAACAAAAAACAAGAAGAAAAAAAAGTAATACTTCTTAAATTACAAAAGCTGCGTTAACATTTAACGCAGCTTTATAAAACTTAAATATTTTAAATAAAAGAACTACTTATTCTTAACTCTTTCAACATACATTCCTGTACGTGTATCGATTTTGATAACCTCACCATTGTCAACAAATAATGGAACCCTAACTTCTGCTCCTGTTGCAATTGTCGCAGGTTTCATCGTATTTGTTGCAGTATCGCCTTTAATTCCAGGTTCAGTATAAGTGATTTCAGAAATGATATGCATTGGAAGTTCCAATACTAATGGCATCTCTTCCTCTGCATGAAAAAGGATGTTACAAATCATTCCTTCTTGCAAGAATAGAGGCTTTTCAATTAATTTCGCAGGAATATTGATTTGCTCATAAGTTTCATTGTTCATAAAAACATATTCACTTCCTTCTTGATACAAATACTGGTACTCACGATTTTCAATTCGAACGATGTCAATTTTGTGTCCTGCAGAAAAAGTATTATCTAAAACCTTTCCTGTTTCAATTTGACGCATTTTTGTTCTTACAAAAGCAGGACCTTTTCCTGGTTTCACATGTTGAAATTCAATAATTTGAAATAATTTCTCATTATGTTTGATACATAATCCGTTACGAATATCTGAAGTATTTGCCATTTTGTTTTTTAATTTGCGACAAAGCTAAATAATTTTTCACTTTTAAAAAAGATTTTTTTTCCATTTCAAAAGATTATGGCTTATTTTGCAGTTAATTATGGACAAGAAAAAAATCACAATTGCAATCGATGGCTTTTCTTCCTGCGGAAAAAGTACATTAGCAAAAGCTTTGGCAAAGAAACTAGACTACATTTTTATTGACACAGGAGCAATGTATCGTGCAATCACCTTGTATTGCTATGAAAAAGAACTTGTCTCATCCAATCACATTGATACTGAAAAGATAATTCATTCCTTATCAGAAATTGAAATTCATTTTGGTAAAAACGAACTGTCTGGCAAATTAGAAGTGGAATTAAACGGCGAAAATGTAGAATCAAAAATTCGAAATTTAACAATTAGTAATTTAGTTAGCAAAGTTGCATCTATCAAAGAAGTAAGAAGCAAATTAGTGGATGAACAAAGGAAAATTGGACAAAATGGAGGAATTGTTATGGATGGACGAGACATTGCATCCGTCGTTTTTCCTCACGCTGAATTAAAACTATTTGTGACCGCCAATCCTAAAATCAGAGCGCAAAGAAGGTTTTCAGAATTAAATGATTCAACTTTAACGATAGAAGACATTGAAAAAAACCTGCAAGAACGAGATTACTTAGATTCAACAAGAAAAGAAAGTCCATTAATTCAAGTAGAAGATGCAATTGTGATTGATAATACAAATTTAACGCAAGAAGAACAATTAAATTTAGCATTAACTTACGTTGAAAACCTACTGTAATTGAGGTAATTAACAATACAATTTTAATAAATAAAAAAATATACTTTGAGTTTTCAATGAAACTCCTTATATTCGCACCCTTGTTTGAAAACTATTTTAAAAAAAAATACAAAAAAAAATGGCATTAATAGGTAAAATTAGAGAAAGATCTGGATTATTATTGGTTGTTGTAGGTGTTGCTATGCTTGCATTCATCATGGGTGGCTGGGAATCGATGTTCGGTGGCTACAGTGATAAATTAGGTATTGGAACAGTTTATGGTGAAATGGTTGACCAAACTAAATACCAATTGGCAGTTGATAATACCTTGCAACAAGATGCACAGCAAGCGCAACAAAGTGGAAGAGAATTTACTCCTAGAGACCAACAAAACTCAGCGGATAAGGCTTGGTCAATGGTAGTTGAACAATCAATTCTTGAAAAAGAATTTGAAGCTTTAGGTATTGATTGTAGCGACAAAGAATTAGATGCATACTTATATGGTCAAGATGGTTTTACTGTCATGCCAGATTTAGCTCAAAGTTTTGCTGATTCAATTACTGGTCAGTTTAATCCTCGTTTGTTAGAAAAAAGAATTGAAGAAATGGAAAGTTCTTCAGATCCACAAGTTTCTCAAACATGGGAAAACAATAAACAACAATTAAGAGATGCTCGTAAAAACGAAAAGTACTACCAATTGTTAAATCAAGGTGCTTACGTTACGAAATTAGAAGCGAAAGAAGAATACAAAGCTCAAAAAGAAGTAAAAAATATTTCTTTTGTAATGAAACGTTACTCTGAAATTCCTGATGATCAAATCAAAGTAACAGATGACATGGTTCGTAAATTTTATGAAGAACATAAAAATGAAAAGAAATACGAAGCTACAGCAGGAAGAGACGTTAAATATTTTGACATCTTAATTCAAGCAAGTAAAAAAGATTCTGCTGATTTCAACAAAAAAATCACGAAAGTGAAAAATGATTTCTTTGCAGCGAAAGATGACAGTGTTTTTGCAATTGCAAACTCTGAGGATCCAAACAAAAGAAACATGAAGGCATTTTTGCCATACAGAAATGAAACTGATGCAAATGCTAAACCAGGAATGACTTATCCTCAATACATGGATACGATTTTCAAAGCTGCTGCAATTGGTCAGATCGTTGGACCATACAGTTTCCAAGGAAAAATGTATGTTGCGAAAGTTAAAAAATTCAATACTCAATATTTGACTGCAAGACATATCTTACTGTCTGCAAACAAAACAGATACTGTGGCAACTAAAAAAGCGAAAAAACTTGCTGATAGTTTAGTTGGAATCTTAAACAAAGATAATTTCGAACAATTGGTAACTAAATACAGCCAAGATCCAGGTTCTGCTCAAAAAGGTGGAAAATACGAAAACTTTGTGTACGATGAATTTGTACCTGAATTCTCAAATTTTGTGAGCAATGGTAAAATTGGACAAATTGGAATTGTACAAACAACTTATGGATACCACATCATCGAAGTATTAGATAAACAAGCTGCGAAAGTTCCAGTTTTATCTGTAATTGAAAAATCATTAGAAATTTCTGATGAAACTGAAACAGAAATTAGTGATAAGGCTTACAATTTATTATACAAATTTGATTCTAAAATTGCTCGTCAAAAAGAAATCAAAGATAAAATTGCTTTGTTTGATTCTTTAGCGCAAAAAGAAGGATACTTCTCTCGTCCAGTGAAAATCTTAGATGAAAATCCTAAAGTACAAGGTTTTGCAACTGCATTTGCAGAGGATAAAATCTTAAAAATGGCTTACGATGAAAACGCACAAGTTGGTACATTGTGTTCGGCACCAATCAAAGACCAAGGGAAATACATCATTGCAATGGTTTCTTCAATTCGTGAAAAAGGTGTTCCAAACTTTGAAGATGTTGCTGAAAGAATGAAATTTGAAGTAATTAAAGAACGTAAAGCAAAACGTTTCATTCAAATGATGTCTAACGAGAAAAACTTAGAGCGTTTAGCTAGAAAAGTGAATGCTCAAGTAATGAAAGGTGAAGTAACATTTGCAAATGCACAAATCCCAGGTGGAAGTTACGAACCAGAAATCGTTGGTTCTTTATACTCTGGATTGAAAGATGGACAAGTTACTGTTCCAGTTCAAGGTGAGCAAGCAGTTTACGTAATCATGATTACAAAAACTTTGAAAGCTCCTGCAACTGCAAATTACAATGCTGAAAGAGAACAATTGTTGGCAAATGTGAGAGCTCAAATGCAAAACAACACAAAATCAGCATTCATTAAATTAGCTGAAGTGAAAGATAACAGAAGATTTTCAAGTTTAGGAATTATCCGAGAATAAGAAAATTAAGGACATAAAAAAAGAGGCTATCAAATTTGTTAGCCTCTTTTTTTGTTTGAAAAAATTACTTTATTGAACCTCTTTTTTGATTTCGACTGCCTTCTCCTCTACTACTTTTTTTCCGTCATCTAATTTTTTTTCCATTTTCGTTTCAACTTCCTTGATCGCTTGATCTTTCTGAGCATCTAAACTTTCAACATCTTTGTCTAATTCCTCCATAGATTCCTCAAACATTTTATCCATTTCTTTGTCCGCAGTTTCTTGCAATTCCTTTTCCAAATCTTTCGCTTTATCCTCAGGACTTGAGCAACTAAACATAAATACTGAAACAGTTGCTAATAAAAATATTTTCTTTTTCATAATTTATTTTTTTATCGAAAATACTATTTTTTTAAATACGACAATAAAATTGTTAAAAAAGTTTTATCATTTACTAATTTTCTTTAACTTTACCTAAAATATCTAAATTATGAAAAAACAACTATTCATTTTATTATTGGCAACTGCATTTGTTGCTGAAGGAACATTTTCACAAGAAAATACAAAAAAAGAAAATATCCATAAGCACTTTAAGAAAAAAGAAATTTCTCAAAACGATAAATCCAGAGAATTGGTTAATCGTCCAGCAAAAAGTAATAATTTTTATTGGGATAATTTCAACACGAACGATTGGTTTAATACAGATTCAACCTATTACACTTATGACGCGCAGGGTTATGAAACTGTTCGTTTGAATCGAACCATGGGACTTGATAATTCAAGAACAACAACTACCTACAATGCAAACCATCAAGTTGTCTTGGTTGTAGATGACCAATTTAACTTTGGAACCTCTACCCTTGAACCTATATACAGAACAACATATACCTATGATTTACAAGGGAATAGAACTGAATACATCAATGAAAACTACAATTCCACAACAAGTTCTTGGGAAATATCTTATGGCAGCAAGGATATGTATTCTTACGATGCTAACAACAACATTATTGAGCAAATAAGTCAAGAATACAACCAAACTTCTCAACTTTTTGAAAACACTAATAAAACTATTTCAAGCTACAATGCTTCTAATTTAGTTACTACAATGGAAGAATTTTCTTGGGACGGATCAGCATGGAGCAAAGACGTTAAATATGAACTACAATACACCGGTGGTGTTGCTTCCTTGTACACTTTGAGTGAGTGGAATGGAACAAGTTATGTGAATTCCATGAGATATGTAAATATTGTTTGGGAAAATTGGAATGATAATATTGATGATTCAGATATTAGGTCATATACAGAACAAACTTGGAATGGATCCACATGGATAAATTCAGCAAGAAACAATACAAGCTATGATGAGTTTGGCGGTTCTATTTCAACAGATGAAGTGTATAGTAATAACACTTGGACTTTTTCCTTCCGATATTCTAATTTTTTTGATAGTCATTTAAATTATTCTGGTTCAAAAAGCGAAGAATATATCAATGGTGCATGGGAAATAAATTATCAAAGTGAAGTTATAAATACCTACGATGCAAATGATAATATTACTCAAACAATTTGGAAATATTGGAACCAAGAAACTTCACAACTTGTAAATAACAACAGAAAAGATTACGCTGATTTCACAACATATTCAAATTCAATTGGTTTAGTTGAAAATCAAAACGAAATTTCAGTTAACATCTATCCAAATCCAAGCAAAGAAATCTGTCATGTTTCTTTTGTTGAAAATGACAATTACAACTTTCAATTAATATCCCTTGAAGGTAAAACTATAAAGGAAGTTAAAACTAATAAAAATTTTAGTTTTAATTCAAATGACCTAAAATCAGGGATTTATATTTACAAAATCACAAACCAAAAAGGGAATTCTCAAGTTGGAAAATTGATTATCGAATAATACTAATAATTTATGCAAAAAGCTAGGTCTCAAAAGGATCTAGCTTTTTTTTCATCAAAAAAACACAGAATTGTTTTAGAAGTTTTGTCAAACCTCCATTTTTTCAATATAAATCCAAACTGCTAAATAAAAGTAAAAAGTATTGGATTCAAATAATGTTGTAAAATTCTACCAAAAAATTAAGTGAAAATTTTAAAAAAACATTAACTTTGCATCAATGGAAAAGCAAGTCATTTTAAATTCTAAACAAATTGAGTTAACGATAAATCGCCTTTGCTTTCAATTAATTGAAAACCACAACAATTTTGAAGATTCTGTTTTAATCGGCTTACAACCACGTGGTATTCATGTGTTGAGTCGTTTGAAAAATCAGTTGGAACAAATTCTCAACAAGAAGATTACTTGCGGAAACTTAGATATTACGTTTTATCGTGATGATTTTAGACAAAGGAAAAATCCAATTATTCCAAGTGTTACAAATATTGATTTTATCATTGAAAATAAAAAAGTAATCATTATCGATGACGTTTTATTTACAGGTAGAACAATTCGTTCAGGTATGGATGCATTACTTGCCTATGGTCGACCTGAAAAAGTAGAGTTACTGGCATTGATTGATCGAAGATTCAGTCGCCAACTACCAATTCAAGCAGATTATGTTGGAAAAACAATTGATTCGTTAAAGACAGAGCGAGTAAATGTTGAATGGAAAGAAATCGAAGGTAAAGACCAAATAGTTTTATATTCTCAAGAGCAAAATGGATAATTTAAGTGTTGACAATTTATTAGGAATTAGAGATTTAACTGAAAATGATATTCAATTAATTTTCAAAACAGCGGATAGTTTTAAACAAGTCATCAATCGTCCAATAAAAAAAGTTCCTTCTTTACGTGACATTACCATTGCGAATCTTTTTTTCGAAAACTCTACAAGAACGAGACTGTCCTTCGAATTGGCTCAAAAAAGATTATCAGCTGATATAATCAATTTTAGCGCTTCTTCTAGTTCTGTCAAAAAAGGAGAAACCTTAGTCGATACCGTAAATAACATTCTTTCAATGAAGGTCGATATGTTGGTGATGCGACATGCTAGTCCGGGAGCTGCTCAATTTTTATCCAAAAAAATAAAAGCAAAAATTATCAATGCGGGTGACGGAACACATGAACATCCTACTCAAGCCTTGTTAGATTCTTTTTCAATTCGCGAACGATTGGGAGATGTAGCAGGAAAAAAAGTGGTGATAGTTGGTGATATTTTGCATTCACGAGTTGCCTTATCAAACATTTATTGTTTACAAAAACTTGGAGCAGAAGTGATGGTTTGCGGTCCTACAACCTTGATTCCAAAACACATACAGCAACTTGGGGTGAAAGTTGAGCACAATTTAATCAAAGCTTTAAACTGGTGCGATGTCGCAAATATGTTACGAATTCAATTGGAAAGACAAGATATTAAATTCTTTCCTAGTTTAAGAGAATATTCCATGTTGTATGGTTTGAACAAGGAAATTTTGGACAACCTTGACAAAGAAATAGTAGTTATGCACCCAGGACCAATCAATCGAGGAGTAGAAATCACATCCGATGTGGCTGATTCAAAACAATCAATCATATTGAACCAAGTAGAAAATGGGGTTGCAATTCGAATGGCGGCAATTTATTTACTTGCGGCAAAAGTTTAATAAACAGAAAAAAATAAGATGAAAAAACATATAATTTCACTCCTAGTTGTCGGAATCGCCTTTTCCTGCTCAACAAAAAAGACAGCAACTAATTCCACTGTTAATTCAAAGAACAAAAAAGAAATCACCTTTGAAAAAGATTTTATAGACGAGTCTATTAAACCAGGTGATGATTTTTTTAAATATGCTAATGGAACTTGGGTAAAAAACAATCCTGTACCGCCAAGTGAATCTCGATGGGGAAGTTTTAATGAGTTAGAACAAGCAAATATTAATAAAATAACCGTTATTCTAGAAGGCTTACGAACGGCTAACTTTGGTAAGGAAACAAGCGAATACAATTTAGGAGCTTACTATATTTCTTATACAGATATGGCTTCAAGAAATAAATTAGGAGCTAATCCAATCAAGGCAGAAATTAAAAAAATTAAATCCATTACAAATTATTCTGACATTTCAACAATTGTAGCAGATCAGCACAAAAACGGCATTTCCTCTTTATTTTACTTCGGTGTTGAACAAGATTTAAAAGATGTAAATGTAAATATTTCTTACTTGTATCAAGGTGGAATTGGACTTCCTAATAGAGATTATTATTTGAACAATAAAAACAGTGAAATTCTCAAAAAATACAAGGCTCATGTTGAAAAAATATTCCTTTTAGCTGGATTTGATGAAAAAGAAGCTAGTTCAGCATCCAAAAATGTTGTCAATTTCGAAACAGCATTGGCTCAAAAAATGAAAAGTCCTGCAGAATTAAGAATTCCTGAAAACAATTATACAAAAATTTCAGCTGAAGATTCTTATTTAATGCTAAAGAACTTTGATTTTGAAAAATATTTATCAAATATTGGTTCTCAATCATTTAAAAAAATCATTATTGGACAAACAGCTTTTTTTAGAAGTCTAAACTCCCTAATTAAAGAAACTGAAATTGAACAAATTAAAGATTATTTAACTTGGAAGTCTCTAGATTTTTACGCAAAACATTTGGATGAAAAATTTGTAAAAGCTGATTTCGAATTTTACGAAGGAGTTTTAAGTGGCAAAACAGAAATGAAGCCATTAAATGAAAATGTAATTAATGAAATCACCGATATGTCTTTGGGAGAAACCTTAGGAAAATTATTTGTTGAAAAACATTTTTCAGAGAATGCTCAAAAAAGAGTTAATATAATGGTTGACAATCTTTTACTCACATTTAATGAGCGAATTAAAAACCTAAGTTGGATGAGTGATTCTACCAAATCAGAGGCACTCAATAAATTAAATTCCATTGGTAGAAAACTTGGATTCCCTTCAAAATGGGAAAATTTTGGAGATTTACAATTAACACAAGACAACTACATTGAAAACGTTCGAAAATGTAATCAACGCGATTTAAGAGAAAATTTAAGTCAACTTTACAAACCAATTGACAAAGAAAAATGGGGAATGCCAGCACACATGGTAAACGCATACTACAATCCACAATTAAATGAAATTGCTTTCCCAGCTGGAATTATGCAATTTCCTTTCTTCGATGAAAATGCGGAGGATGCACTAAATTATGGTCGTATCGGAATGGTAATTGGACATGAATTCACGCATGGTTTCGATGATATGGGTTCCAAATTTGCAGCTGATGGAAATTTCAAAAACTGGTGGTCGGAGAAAGATAAAATTTCTTTTGAAGAAAAAACAAAAATTCTAGGAGAAACTTTTTCTGCCTTCTGCCCTATTGATGGTCATTGTGTAAATTCAGAATTAACAATGGGCGAAAATATTGCCGATTTAGGAGGAATCACTTTGGCTTATTATGCCTATACAAAAACTGAAGAATTCAAATCAGGAGAAAAGAAAAAAGGATTTACACCTGCACAACGTTTTTTCATTTCTTTCGCGCAATTGTGGAAAATAAATTATACGACAGAAGAAATGAAAAATAGAATTGAAAATGATCCCCATTCACCTGGAATGTATCGCGTAAACGGTCCGTTAATGAATTGTCCAGAATTTTTTGAAGCTTTTGGCATTGCTGAAGGTGAAAAAATGAGAAACTCAGTTTCTAAATTGGCGAAAATTTGGTAATAGCTAAATTTCTTTGCATTTAAATCAATGAAAACCCTATTTTAATACTTTTCAGTCATTCAATAAATTCATTTCAAATATTCTTCGTACTTTCGAGACTTCAAACAAAACTATTTATGAAACTAAAAAAACTTTTTTTATTAAGTATTTTATTAATATTAGCAAATTATTCATTTTCACAAGCAACAATTCGTGGATTTATTTACGAAAAAGCTAATGGTGAGCCTGTTCCCTTTCAAAAAGTTAAGGTAATTTCTGCAAGCAATACCATTTATGGAGCAGTAACAGATGTCAATGGATTTTTCTCTATTCCAAAATTAGCCTTAGGAACTTATTCATTTGTAATTGATAATTCTTCCTATATCAAAATTGATGAGAAAATTACTTTAAAAAAAGCTGGAGACATTCTTGACTTGAAATATGAATTGGAGAAATCCGATAATATCAAAGAATTAGATGAAATGAATGCCTCAGCTGAAGGGAAAAGAAAAAAAACGGAAATTGATATTTCCACGATTAAATTAGATAAAAAAGGTTTAGAAAGAATTCCAAGTGTTGGAGCTGAAAATGACATTGTTGGTGCATTTAGTGTTACTCCGGGAGTTGTAACCACTGGAGATCAAGGTGGGCAATTATATGTACGTGGAGGAACTCCTATTCAAAACAAGATTTTGTTGGATGGAATGACAATTTATACACCATTCCACTCCATAGGTTTTTTCTCGATTTTTGAAACTGAATTGGTGAAAAATGTGGACATTTATACGGGAGGTTTTGATGCTAAATACGGCGGAAGAATTTCTTCTATCATGGATATTTCTTATAAAGACGGTAACAAAAAGAAACAAAGTGGAAAGGTTTCTGTTAGTCCATTTTTAGCAAAATTAGTATTAGAAGGTCCTATTGTAAAAGGAAAGAATGGAAAACAAGGAAATAATTCTTACATTTTTTCTGCAAAACATTCATTATTAGATTATACATCAAGTTCTTTATACCCAAAAGTCAACGAAGGAAATGGATTACCATTTAATTTTACCGATTTGTATGGGAAAATAACCTTAGGATCGACAGGTGGTTCAAAGTTCAGCTTCTTTGGATTCAGTAACACTGACCAAGTAAACTATAATGAACTAGCTGACTTAAAATGGTCACAAGGTGGCGGAGGAATGAACTTTATCCTTATTCCTTCTGGGTCACCAGTATTTATTCGTGGACATTTGAATGGATCTAATTACAAATTAAGCTTTTTAGAAGAGGGTTTACCAGAAAGAACATCCTCAATCAGTGGAGCAGAATTAGGATTTGATTTTACATTTTTCCAAAAAAACGAGGGTCAATTAGATATAGGAATGGCTATTAATGGATTTAACACCAAGTATTCCACTTACAATGAAGCAGCACGAAAAATTGAAGACGATAATTTCAACTTTGAATTCAATGGTTACATCAATTACCGAATAATCAAAGGCCGTTTTGTAATTCAGCCAGGATTTAGAGCACAAGGATATTTTTCTTTAGGAACTGTATCACCTGAACCAAGATTAGGTATTAAGTATAATGCCTCTGAAAAATTACGCATTAAATTCTCAGGAGGTCGCTACTCTCAAAATTTCACTTCGGCATCCTCTGATCGGGATATCGTGAATCTTTTCAACGGTTTATTGTCTGCACCAACTAATTTCCAACAAAACTTTGTGTCAGAAAATGGGACTGTTAGTCAGGTTAAAGATGCCTTGCAATACTCATGGCATGCAATATTAGGAACAGAATATGATATCAATAAATATTGGTCAGTAAACGTTGAAGGCTACTATAAATTGTTCACACAATTAAGTAATATCAACCAAAACAAAATTTATGATGACATCACACAATTTGAAAATATAGATGACGTTTTCAAAAAAGACTTTATTATTGAATCAGGTAAATCCTACGGAGTTGACTTTCTATTAAAATACTCAAAAGAAAGATGGTTTTTATGGTCAGTATATTCTTATGGATTTTCTGAACGTTGGGATGGTTTAAACATCTATTCACCAGTATTTGATAGAAGACATAATGTAAACTTAGTTGCAACTTATTTGTTTGGTAAAAAGAAAAAATTAGAATTAAGTACTCGTTGGAATTTAGGTTCAGGATTACCTTATACTCCAACAGCAGGGGCTTACCAAAACGAGAATTTCAACAACGGAATCAGTACTGATTTAACGACAACAAATCCAAATTCACCAACGATTGTTTACGGGGCCTTTAATAGTCAACGTCTACCCTACTATCATCGTTTGGATGTAACAGTAAAAAGAAATTTTGAGTTTAAGAACAAAACAAACATGGAAGTTATTGCAAGCATTACAAACTTGTACAATAGAAGAAACATTTTTTACAAAAACAGAATCACTGGAAAAGAGATTTATCAGTTTCCTATCCTACCTAGTTTGGGTGTAAGCTATAAATTTTAACAATGTTAACTTCTTGTTATCAGATGATTACGAAAAACACAAAAAATATTTTAAAAAAAAGTAAAAAAAGTCATTGTCAAAAGAAAAAAAGTCTCTATATTTGCACCCGCTAAGGGGTTATACTCAAAGCGAAAATAAGATTCCGTAGCTCAGCTGGTAGAGCAATACACTTTTAATGTATGGGTCCTGGGTTCGAATCCCAGCGGGATCACATAAAGCCACTCTCTCGAGTGGCTTTTTTCGTTTTACACCCCTAAAAATGCCATTTTTCAATGTTTTTATTGTTTTTTTGACTCCTCTATTTAGTTAATAGAAGTTTATAACAAGTTAAATTAGGTTACCTATACAGTTACCAAAACCATTTTATAAATTTGGTAACTGGAAATAGCTATAAGTCAATTATAGTCTATCTTTTAGAAGTTATTTGTTGCGATTTTTTTTACAAAAAACGAATCAAGCAACAGGTAAATAATTAAAAATAGGTATATGAAAAACAGTCAAAAATTCAATCTTTTAATTTGGTTAAATAAACAGAAAGAAAAAAACGGTTTATTTCCACTTTACATTCGGATTTACGTTGATGGAGTACGCAAAGAAATTGCTACAAAACACTTCATTAAATTGATACATTGGGATGAAAAAAAGCAACGCGTTAAAACGATAGCACCAAACAGTCAATTACTGAATACCGTTTTAGATCAGGACAAATTAAACCTGCAGCAATTATTTTTAGAATCAGTTTCCAAAGGTGATAAAATTACACCTCAAATGCTGAAGGATAAATTTTTAGGAATAGAAAATTTACCAAAGGAAAAAACGATTTTGGAGGCCTTTGATTACCATGCTTTGAAAATGTCTGAATTGGTTAAAATTGGCAAGGTTTCCAATGCAACTTTAACCAGATATAAAATCACTAAAAACAAAGTTGCAGCTTTTATCAAAGCACAATACAGAGTTGATGATAAAGACTTGCCTGAAATACGTTTGCGTTTCGTTTCTGAATTCGAACACTTTTT
>JBIKSI010000196.1:0-4783 GCA_044348665.1 Crocinitomicaceae bacterium | reverse complement strand
CTGTGACTTATGGTCGCCACCTACAATGCCTTTTTTAAGTAAACTTTTTTCAATTCCCACACCATTGTCCTCAATACAAACAACTAATTTTTGCGAGTTATTGTTTTCTTCAATACTTAAATTAATGGAAATGAGTCCTTTCTGACTTTCATTAGGTAAAATTCCATGAATAATACTATTCTCGACGAAAGGTTGAAATAACATGGCAGGAACTTCAATTGATTCCATATCAATATTTGCAGTATTGATCTGATAATCAAAGCGATCTTTAAATCGCATTGCTTCCAAAGAAAGATACAATTCTAAACGCTCAATCTCTTGATTTAGTGCAATTTGATTGTTGTTTTCGCTGGATGAATCTAAATTTTTCCGAATCAATTTGGCGAAATTTGTCAGGTATTTATTCGCTGATAATTTGTCTTGTGTGTTGATGAAATATTGTATTGAATTCAAAGAGTTAAAAATGAAATGCCGATTCATACTGGCATTCAAAGATTGCTGTTCTAATGCCATTAAACGGGATTTGAATTCCAATTTTTCCTTGTATCTTTTTTCTTGTTCAATTTTTATTCGAGATTTAAAAATCAGATAGATAATCAAAGCAAGAATCAAAATGCAAAGAAAAATAAACCACCAAGTTTTGTAAAAATAAGGCTTGATTGTCAAGTTAATTTTTCTTTCCTGCGAATAAATTCCTTGTTCATTTTTTGCCCTTAGATGTAAAGTGTAATCCCCTGATGGTAAATTTGATAAACTAATTAATGAGGATGAAAATGCTGGAACCCAAGATTCATCTAAACCTTCTAACCAATATTCGTATTTTAAAGACTTATAATCTTTTAATAAGACTCCATTTAATTCCAGTGTAATGTTGTTTTTGTTTGGAGGCAAAACCATTGATAATGGAATTCCATCTTGGGAAAATTCATTGGAGTATTTTGAGTAATCTATGTCTTGAAAATTGATTTTTACACTTCTAATGTTGAGGAAAGGTGTGTTGTTTTTATTAATACTTTGTTGTCCATTCATATAAAAACAAACGAGGCCTTCGGCTGTCCCGAACCAAAAATTCCCATCTAAATCAAAGGTACTAGAATTTATATTTGTTTCTAAGTTTACTAAGCCATCTTCAATTCCAAAACGGGTTTTGGTAGCGTTTTTTGGTACAATCAAATTAGTCAAAACGTACAAACCATTATTTGTTCCCACAAAAACTCTTCCTTTGGAAAAATTAATAAAATTCACAAAATTTGATGCAGGTTGATCTGATAATGAAACTCTTTCAATTTTTTGTCCGTCACTTGCGAATAATCCAGCTTCGCCACCAATCCAAAGTGTACCAAGGTCATCCATTTTGAGTGAAAAAGTGGTAGTTTTTTGATTTAAAAAGAGTTTGAATTCTCCATTTTTAAACTCGAATAAACCTCCATCTGCAGCGCAAAGGATTTTATTTTTAAATTGGATAATGTTTCTAATGGTCCCAATTTTTGTTCCATCGAATTTCTGTTTCAAGTAAGAAATTTTCCCCCATTTTATTTCGCCAATACCATTCGATCCACCAAACAGAATTGTTTTGTTTTTTGTTTTATAAAAACAGGTAATTTTTTCATTTTCATCATCTGGCAAGGACTTGAAGACTTTACTTTTTCCGTCTTGATATTGAATTAATCCATTATCGGTTCCTAAAAACAAAACTCCATTTTCATCTAAAATTGAAGCCCAAAATTTTGTTTTTTCACTTAAAATTGCTTTAAAAACTCTATCTTTATAATGTAATAATCCTTTATCGTATGTGCCAAAATAAAATTCATTTTTACTTTTTTGTAAAGAAGAAATTATCAAGTTTGATTGAATTCCATTTTTTTGATCAAAATAAAGAAAAGACATTCCGCTAAAACGAAAAAGTCCTTTTCCATCTGATCCAATCCAAATAGTACCATTCAAATCCTCGTAAACACAATTTAGTGCGTCAAAAGGAAGTCCCAATTTTTCATTGATCAATAAACTTGGGTTTCTATTATTTTTGAAAATCAATCCAGCGTTGCTTGTACTCCAAATGTTTTGTTTGGAATCAACAAAGCAGGAATAGAGGTAAAGTTCTTGATTAGTTTTTACTCGTTGAATAAAATTATTGCTTTCCTTTTTAAATTCGTAAATTTCACCATTTGTGGTTGTTACCAAAATAGTATTTGATTTTTTTCTTATTCCTGTTAGATTGAGAGCTTCATTTGTATTTATTAACTCAAATTCTTTTAGGTTTTTAGAGCGATATAAGCCTGCGCGGCTTGCTATTAGTAATTCTTGATCAACCAGTTCTATACCTCGAATTCGGTTTGCATCATCTGATTCCAATGGAATTGCTTTCACCTTATTGTTTTTTAATGAATAAAGACCGCTTCCATTGGTGGCAATAATCAATTTATTTTGAAAAAAGACAAAACTTGAAACTTCAACATTTTTATTAATCTGGCCTAAACTCCAAGAATAAAATTTACCATTTTTAAAGACAGAAACTCCTCCTTTGTGGCCAATCCAAAGTTGATTGTCACGATAATAAAGTGCAGTGATTCTGTTATTTAACAGTCCATCTTCTGAAGAGAAATTTTCAAAAGTAGATCCATTAAAACGACTTAATCCACCTAGGGTTCCAATCCACAAATAACCGTTATTATCCTCGGTAATTGCTTTTACTTGAGTTTGAGCCAAACCTTCAGCGATGGAGTAAGATTTAAATGAATAACTCTGTGCATGAAAATTGAATCTACAAAGCAGAACAAAGATAATGAATAAGGTAATTTTTGACATCCTTAGCTATCTTTCAATAGTTTCACAAATTCGGTAACACGATTTCTTGCTACAGGAACTTTTATTCCACCTTTAAGAATGGCAAAATGTCCATCTTCATTCAAAACTTCAGTTAATCTATTTAAGTTTATAATATGTGACTTATGAATTCTGAAAAATTTGGAAGGATCCAAAATATGCTCGTAGATTTTTAATGTTCTTGTGTCTAAGTAACGACTCCCATCTTCAAAATAGATGGTTGTACAGTTTCCGCTTGCCTCAAGATGCGTAATGGTATTGTCTTCAACAATTTTTAGTCCTTTTGTATGACTGATTGCAATTCTATTTGTCTTTTTATTGTGCAAAAGATTTTGCGATAAATCCTTTAAAGAGCGGAAATAAGTTACAAAATTTTCAGGATCATCTGTAAATAATTTTTTCGCCTCTACAAGTTTTTCAACAGCAGTTTGCAAATCATCGATATCAATAGGTTTTAGCAAATAATATACAGCACTAGCATTAAAAGCCCTGATAGCATAATCTTTGAAGGCAGTAACGAAAACAACTAAAAAATCTTTATTTTCAACTTCTTCTAATAGTTCAAATCCTTCCGCACCACTTGGCATTCTGATGTCCAAAAAGATTACATCAGGTTTGGATGTTTCAATGATTGCTTTGGCCTGTTCTTTGCCAGATGCTTCTCCAATTACCTCAACATCAGGACAAAATTCGTTTAATAGTAATTGAAGGTTTTTTCTTGCAAATTCTTCATCATCAATGATTAAGGCTCTTAAATTCATATATGCTAGTTTTTTAAAGACAAAAATTCTAATTAAATTGGTATAAATATACAATTAAGATTTTAATAATATTTAATTATTTCAAATTAATTTTTTGATAAAATTTTGCACATTCCCTTCACAAAAAGATAAATACAGTTTAATAAATGAAAGGCATACTTTAAGTAATTTTTGAATTTTGAAAGATATTAGAGTTTAAATTTGTCGTATAAACTATTAAACTTTTGAATATGAAAAATTTTACTTCAACAAATGAACTTTCTTGGATATTTAATGATAATGGGAATTGAATTAAACGATTCCCTACATTAAAAGAGTTATTTCTGATTCAAGTGCTTGCTTTCAAATTTTTCTCCTGCCTGATTCCAACTTTGAATAAGAGTTTCTCTTTCATTGTTTAAGTTAATAATCAAGTCGTTATAAATTTCCATTCTTTTGTTGTATTCAGCAACCAATTTGTTGAATTCAGCAACTTCACCTTTAGCTCTTTGTTCTGAAGTTTTCGCTTCTAATTCAGCTTTTGTTTTCAGGTAATCAGCCTTAAATTTTTGAAATTCAATTATTTTTGAAAAATCAACATTTGCCTCCTTTTCATAAAATTCAAGTAGTTTTTGGCAAGATTGTAGCACGGTAAAATCATTTTTATAATCTAATTTTAAATTCAATTTTGCAAAATTTGCTTTTGTAACAGATTTTAATAAGTCAGTTTGTTCTTGCATTTTTGCTAGGTCACCTTTATCTAATGCCTCCAAAAATAAGCCTTCTTCGTAAAATGAACTGAAAAAGATGAAAAATATGGAATTGTAGTAGCTGGACACGGCATTTGCATTTTTTAGTCTTTCGGCAACTTTAGATTTGTAAATTACAAGGTCAATTTTGTTTTCGGTGGCAAATTGTTGCTCCGTTTTTTCTAACATGATGCATGCATTCATTAATTTCCGGTTAGATTGTTCCTTGATTAGGACAATTTTATCCATTAAATCAAATGCATATTTTTTATTGTTTTCTAATTGCTTGATTTTTTCGTAATCATCAATTAATACTTCTTTGTAGATTTTTAAAAAACTTAAAATAGAATCTTTGTAAAATGATTGCCCGTTGAAATCACCAATTTCTAAAATTTTTTGTTCAGCTTTTTCGATAGATTTTAGCAGATTTAATCGTTCCTCCTCAACTTTTTCAGATTTTTCATCTTTGGC
>JBIKSI010000195.1:0-4808 GCA_044348665.1 Crocinitomicaceae bacterium | reverse complement strand
AACATATTTTGGTCGAGATGCACGGTTTTTTGAAAGTTTTTTCATTTTTCCTTGCACTTGGTTGTGCAAAAATAAGCTATAACCCACAAAAATCAAAGGTTTATACTTTTTCAGCAGACCCTAATTAGACGAAACTCACGAGGCCAAAGCGAATATAAATTGAATTGTTATTAATTTAAAGACAAAAGCAACACTTTTAAATCTTGTTATTATTATTTGAAAAATAATAATACTTTTGAGTTTAAAATAAATTTAAGTGAAAAAGAAAAATGAATGTTTAGTTTTCGTAAATTACGATCAATTATTCCATTATTTGTCTGAAAAACATAAAATTAACACAATGAATATGAATATAAAATACAAAGATTGTTTAATAAACAAAGGTTTGTTTCTTCTGTTAGTAAGCGTTTTTTGCTCATCATCGCTGCTTTTCGCTCAACTTCCTCAGTTTTCTTGGGCAAACTCCATTGATGGATTGTCAAGTCCACACTCTTTAACTAATTCGAGTGAAATAAATGACATTAAAATCGATGCTGAAGGAAATGTTTTAAGCGTTGGTAATTTTTATGGTTCAATCGATGCAAATTCAGGTTCTGGTACAAGCACTTTAGCAGCAGTTTCAAGCGGAGCTCATGGTTTTATTATTAAAACGAGTGCAACGGGAACTTTGATCTGGGCGAAAGCTATTGAAGGAGAAGGTGTTAGTGAGATCAATTCTGTTAATGTTGACGCTAATGGAAATGTCTATTTCATGGGGGTTTTTGGTACAGATGTTGATTTTAATCCGGGTTCTGGTAATTTTAGTTTGACCGCAACAAACTATCGGGATATGTTTATGGAAAAATTAGATTCTGATGGTAATTTTGTTTGGGCAAAAAAAATTGCTGCCGCAAGTGGTATCGTAGCCAATAGTGTGGATATTGATCCTTCTGGAAATCCTGTTTTTGTTGGCTATTTTTCGGGGCAAACTGATTTTGACCCTAATGCTGGCGTAGTAAATTTGACTGGTCCTTCAAGTTCTTATGTTTTGAAACTTGATATTAATGGAGATTTTGTTTTTGTAAAGACTTTTACAGCCTTATCCTTGAATGAAATTACTGATATTGAAATAAAAGAAAATGGAGACATGATTTTGGTTGGTCGTTTTACAAGTGCTACCGATTTTGACCCAAATGCAGGAGTTTATCAGTTATCAACTAACACGCAGTCTCAAGATGCTTTTATGTGTCAATTGAATAATAATGGAAATTTTATGTGGGCAAAAAAAATTGGTGGAGGAAATTCCGATGTTATTAATGCCCTTGATGTAGATATCTCAGGAAATATTTTTATCACAGGAACTTTTAGAAATTATGTTGATTTTGATTTAAGTTCGAATTCATTTTTACTACAAACGTCTGGTTCTACTTTGGATGATATTTTTGTTGCAAAATATACTTCCACTGGAGATTTTATATGGGTGAAGCAAATTGGTAATCCAGATGAAAATTTTACTGATGAAAATTCCAATGATATCGCGGTTGACCTTGACGGTAATGTTACTATTGTAGGATTTTTCTATAATGAAATTGATTTTAATCCAGGAAATGCTGTTTTTAATATAAATTCTTATTTAAACAGAAACGTTTTTGTTTGCAAACTTAATCCTAATGGTGCATTCAATTATGCTTTTGCTTTTGATAGTGATGGTGAATTAGCTGGTGGTGAAGCCTTTGCGATAGATATTGATGATAACGGAACTATGTATATTGGAGGACACTCCGATGGTGTATATGATGTAAATCCTGATACAAATGTTGTAAACAATGTTACCTGTGAATTTAATCAAGGTTTATTGCTAAAATATGGACCTTCAAGTTCTGCTGCTTCCTTTTTTCTTGAATCAAATTCAGGATGCGTAAATAGAACAATTGGACTACAAAGTAATAATTCATTCTTACAAACTTCTTGGTTTTGGACGTCCACTGGCGGAACAATTGTGAATCCAAATTCTCCTACTGCATCAATTTCTTTTCCTTCAAATGGTATTTATACCGTTACACTTACTGTTACAAGTGATTTAGGAACTACCGTAAAAACTCAAACTATAACAGTAAATAATAATCCATCAATAGTTGTTCAAGCTTCACCAAATATTGTTTGTGAGGGTGAATCAACAACCCTTTGGGCTACTCATGACCCTGGTATTTTGCGTTGGGGCTGGTTTCAGAATAATACTCATTTAACAATTTATCCTACCGCAGATACCTTGATTACCGCTACAATTTATGCTTCAAATGGTTGTTCAGCTTCTGCAAGCCAATTTATTCAGGTGGCAACAGATGCAAGTACTACTATTTCTGTTGCAAACGACACCATTTGTTCTGGAGATGCTGTCACATTAACTGCAAATGGTGCACAAAACTTCGTTTGGAGTACTGGTGCAACAACTCAAAGTATTACTGTTAGTCCAACAAGTTTTTCTGCTTATTCTGTTACCGGTATCACAGGAACGTGCCAAGCAACAGCTAATCAGGTAATTCATGTAAATTCTGTTCCAAACATTTCTATTCAAAGTTCTTCAAATGTATCTTGCGATGGTGCAAGTGTTACTTTAACGGCGAATGGTGGTGTTTCGTACTTGTGGAGTACAGGTGAAACTACCAACAGCATCATTGTTTCACCATCTAGCAATACAACATATTCTGTTACTGGAATGAATAGTTTTTCATGCGATAATTCGAGTTCTAAAACAATAACAGTTGGTAGTGCTCCAACAATAAACTTAGTTTCTTCAAATATGACACCTTGTGCTGGCTCAACAATAACGTTAACAGCAGTTGGTGGAGTTTCTTACCTATGGGGAACAGGTCAAACAACAAATTCAATAACGGCAAGTCCTGCCACTAATACCACTTATTCAGTTATTGGAACAAACGCTGCTGGTTGTCAAACTTATTTTGAAAGAACGATTTTGGTTGACCCTCTACCTGTAATTGCTATTCAAAGCGCTAGCAACTCAGTTTGTGCTGGTTCATCGATTACTCTTACAGCAAGTGGAGGCGATTCTTATTCTTGGAACTCTGGTCAAACAACTGCTGCAATAACCGTATCACCAACTACTGCAACGACTTACAGCGTAACTGGTACAAACAGCTTCAATTGCCAAGCAACAATTAATAAAACTATTACAGTAAATCAACTACCAACGGTTTCAATTCAAAGTGCTTCAAATTCTATTTGTGTCGGTCAATCATTACTACTAAATGGCTCTGGTGCAAACTCTTATACTTGGAGTACAGGACAATCAACAAATAGTATTTCAGTTTCCCCTACGGTTACAACAACTTATACAGTTACTGGAACAAATGGGTCTAATTGTCAAAATACGTCTTCCAAAACAATAACTGTCAATCCTTTGCCACAAATAAGTATTCAAACTTCCGAAAGTACAATTTGCGCTGGAAATAGTACGAATTTAACTGCTTCAGGTGGAGGTAGTTACATATGGAGTACAGGTCAAAATTCAACAAGCATTTCAGTTGCTCCCATTAGTACATCAACATTCATTTTGACTGGTACAAGTTCATTTGGATGTCAAAATGTAGCAAGTATAGAGATTGAGGTACTTAGCTTCCCTACTGTTGATTTTTTAAATCCAATTACGGAATTTTGTTTGGGTCAAGCAGTACAATCTTTTGAATTTACACCAATAGGAGGTGTTTTATCTGGAATTGGAGTTTCAGGAGCTTCCTTCAATCCATCAATTGCTGGTGCTGGAACACACATTCTTACTTATACTTATTCTGAAAATACGTGTAGTGTTTCCTCAGAGTTGGAAGTTACTGTAAATGATTGTGCTTCGCTTGATGATAAAATCGGAAGTAATAGCATAAAAGTATATCCAATTCCGGCATCAGATCAGATTTTTCTTACAAATTTACCGCAACAAGGAAGTTTGTTTTTGTCAAATGAAAAAGGACAACTGTTAAGTACTAAAGAATTCATTGGTTCTGAGCAGACAATAGATACTAGTAAACTTTCTGCTGGAGTATACTTCTTGAACATACATAGTGATACCGAAAATTCAATTAGGAAAATAGTAGTTCAGGATTAGTGAAACTGAAAACTAAAGAACTTCCCTCATTATTTCATTAAGTTCAGCTCGATTGAAAATTTATTTTTGAGTTGAACTTCCGAATAAATAATTTTTGAATTTTAATGAAATTTTTGCTTCTTGATTAAAAATTTATCGTTAATTTAGAACTAAAATTTTACAATGTCAAAAAACTATTTAGTATTAGTTGCCTTGACTTTCAATTTATTGGCTTTTTCACAAAATATTCGTGAACATTTAATTGAAAGCGGACAAGCTTACGATGTATCAAAAGTTCATTCAGCCGATTTAGAAGGTGATGGAGATTTAGATGTTTTCACAGTTCAAAATTTAAACAACATTGATTGGTATGAAAATTTAGGAAATGGAAACTTTTCCTTTCAACGAATAATTTCAAGCGATGCAATGGGTGCTCGCGATGTAAACACAGGAGATTTTGATTTGGATGGTGATTTGGATGTCGTTTCTGCATCAATTGATGATAATAAAATTGCTTGGTATGAGAATCTTGGAAATGGCTATTTTTCAAGTGCATTAAATGTTGATATAAATCTTCTTGGTGCTTTTGATGTGGAAGTTTATGATGTAAATAGGGTCTGCTGAAAAAGTATAAACCTTTGATTTTTGTGGGTTATAGCTTATTTTTGCACAACCAAGTGCAAGGAAAAATGAAAAAACTTTCAAAAAACCGTGCATCTCGACCAAAATATGT
>JBIKSI010000080.1:0-16152 GCA_044348665.1 Crocinitomicaceae bacterium | reverse complement strand
GGCAGTATTTCGAGCCATTGAAAGCACGAATGCTGTTTTTCCCATCGCTGGTCTTGCGGCAATTACAATCATATCCGAACGTTGCCAACCAGCAGTAAGTTTGTCTAAATCTCTAAATCCAGTTGGAACTCCAGAAATACCATCACCTGCTTTACTTGCGTTTTCAATTTCTTCAATTGCTTGTTTTACAACGCTTTGCATCGAATCAACATTTTTTTTCATGTTGTTTTCTGCAATTTTAAATAAATCTGCTTCCGCTTTATTTAATAGGTCGAACACATCTGTTGTTTCTTCGTAAGCATCTTTTAATACTTCTGAACACATGCGAATGATTTCACGTTGAATGTATTTTTGTGCAATGATTCTCGCGTGGTATTCAACATGAGCAGCGGATGCAACTCGATTCGTTAATTGAGAAATGTAAACAGCGCCACCAGCCATTTCTAACTCACCTGCTTGCTTGAGTTTGTTAATGACCGTCAATAAATCTACAGGGCTAGAGCTACCAAATAATTCTCTGATTGCTTTAAATATGTAAAAATGTTTGGGGTCATAAAATGAAGCTTCAGTCAAAACATCAATAGAATTATCCAATGCGCCTTTTTCAAGCATCATTGCACCTAAAACTGCTTGTTCCAAATCTACAGCTTGTGGTGGAATTTTCCCAAATTCTCCCAATAGTGCGTTGTGTTTTGGACGCGTTTTTAAATTCGTTGTACTGTTGTTTTCACTCACATTTTCCATAAGTACAAAGTTAACGAAGATATTTGTTTTGAAAAAATTTAATTGAATTTACTTTTCAACAGATTATTTTTGCCCTAAAATATTGGAAAAATATTGAATATCTCTACTTTTACCAATAAACGATGATTAAACAATTAAATTGACTTTGCCCAATCAATTGTGCCTAGAAAACGTAAATCTGGCACCTTTCACAAAAAGTAAGCGTAAAAAAATCAAGTGTTTGAGCGTAGCGAGTTTTGATTTTTTAGCGTCGTTTGTAGAAAGGTAGATGCGTTTTCAAGCACTAGACTTTTGGTTCTTTTTGGCAATGAAAAAGAACGGAAATTTGATTTTTTCTTGTAAATTATTTTTGGTGGTAGATATGAGGTCAATCAAAAAAATTAAAATATTTTGAAAAAATGATAAAAAAAGTTAATTTAAAACCAACCTTTATTCATTCTTACTCGTTATTTATTCAAATTCAATCTAAATTGACTTGCGGATTGAAAAAATTGATTTATATTCGCAACAAGTTTAAATAAAAAATAACGCTTATTGATTAGACATTACTTTTAACAGTTTACAAAACAATTTGATAGAACAAGCACTTTTTGTTCTAAAACGATTTAAATTAAAAGTTATGTCTTTAAAAAAAATAGATGATCAAGCGTTAATTTCCTTATACGTTTCTGAAAATAACGAAAAAGCATTTGAAGTACTTTTGATGCGTCATAAGTCTGCAATTTTTAGATTCATTTTATTGAAAGTAAAAAACGAAGATACGGCAAATGATATCTTTCAAGATGCATTTATAAAAATCATTAATACCTTTAAATTAGGTAATTACAATGAAGAAGGTAAGTTTTTGCCTTGGGCAATGCGTATTGCACACAATTTAGTAATCGATTTTTTCAGAAAGCAATCCCGTGTGAAAATTGTACGTGAAAATCCTTCTGCCAAAGAAGATTTTAATATTTTTTCTGTTTTAGATAATGGAGAAGACAATGTTTTGCAAAAAATCACGAAAAGTGAATTGTTAGACCAAATGGTTAATTTAATTGAGTATTTACCACAATCTCAGCAAGAAATGATTCAAATGCGAATTTTTAATGACATGTCATTTAAAGAAATTGCAGAAATTGAATCCATTAGCATCAATACTGCCTTGGGAAGAATGAGGTATGCTTTGTTAAACTTGAGAAAAATGATTGAAAAACACGACTTGACAGTTAATGTGTTTTAAAGAATCTATTTAGAATTGAATTTTAAATCAATCATCAAAAGAAACAACTAATTTTTCGCTTGTTGGGTGCGCTTGACACGTTAAAATATAACCAGCGTCTAATTCGTCTTGTTCCAAAGCATAATTAACGTCCATTCTTGCTGTGCCTTCCAAAATCTTGGCTTTACACGTGCAACAAACTCCTCCTTTACAAGCGAAAGGTAAATCGGCACCTGCTTTTTGAGCTGCATCCAAAATGTTTTCTGAATCTGAATCTAATGCAATTTTTGTTTCGTCTCCGTCAATAATGATGGTAACATTTGCAGAAATTTTTGTTTCGTCGACGCTTGGTTTTTCTTTTTTGACAGTTGTGCCAAATAATTCAAAATGAATGTTTGTTTTCGGAATTCCAAACGCTTCCATACTACTTTTTACAGCTAAAATCATTTCTTCTGGGCCACAAACAAAGACTTCACAATTCTCTTTATTACCGATTTCATTTGCTAAAAAAGCTTTTTGTAAAGCCACACATTTTTCGGCGTCTATTCTTCCTTTTTGAATTTGGTTTCCTAAACTTTCGCGAGATAAAACATGAATTAATCTAAATTTTTCCATGTTTTCATTTTTTAAGGCTTCCAATTCTTCTCTAAAAATAATAGAGGAGAAGTTTTTATTGCCATAAAACAAGGTAACATCGCTACCTGGTTCAGCTTTCAAAACGGATTTTACAATAGAAATGATAGGAGTAATTCCACTTCCAGCAGCGAAAAGCAAGTAAGATTTTTTGTTATTTGGATTCAAATGCGCCTGAAACAAACCTGTCGGAGTCATCACTTCAAGTGCATCGCCAGCTTTCAATTTGTCGTTTGCAAAGGTGGAAAATTTACCGTTTTCAACTTTTTTAATAGCAACTCTCCATTCATTTTCAAACGGTGCTGAACTCAAGGAATAGGAACGTCTAAGATCTTCACCTTCAATCGTTGTTCTCAATGTTAAATATTGCCCTGAAACAAAGGAATAATCTGCTATTAAGTTGGAGGGAATATCGAAAGAAATTGAAACAGTGTCGTTTGCCTCTTTTCGGATATCAGCGATTTTTAATGTGTGAAAAGTTGGAGTCATTTTTTCGTAATTTGCTTGCAAATGTAAACAATTCAAAGAATAAAAATCAAATTGTCACTCAATAATCGTATTAATTAACTTTTCACGATAATTTGACAAAATTTTTGATTTTGAGATAAATCCAATGAACAAACGATTGTTCAAGACGGGTAAAACCCATAAATCTTCTTTTTCAAACTTTTCTAAAATTTCATCCGCCGAATCATTTAATTGCACAAGTTGATTGATTTTAGAATAAATTTCAAGCACTTGCACCTTCTGATACAATTCGCGTGAAAACATAATGTCTTTGATGTTGTCAACCAAAACAAGACCTAAAAATTCATTTTTGCTAGTGATTACCGGAAAAACATTTTTGTTGGAAATTTTAATGATTTCTACCAATTCACCTAATTTCATTTCTGGATGAATTGCCGTAAAATCTTGGTCAATTAATCTTTCAAGTTGAATACTCGATAAGATTGTTTTGTCTTTATCCTTCGCAAATGAGTCGGTAAACAGTCCAAGTTTTTTTATATCCAAAGATTGCGGCTCAAAATAACGTGAAATCGCATAACTGATCGAAGAAACAATCATCAAAGGAATCATGAGGGTATAACCGCCTGTAATTTCGGCAATCAAGAAAATTGAAGTCAGAGGAGCATGGTACAAACCACTCAAAATCCCTGCCATTCCGACCAAAGTGAAATTGCTTTCAGGTAATTTAAAATAACCGCTTAAGTTCACAATTCGTGACATGAAAAACCCTAAAAAAGCACCAACAAATAGAGAAGGAGCAAAATTTCCGCCATTTCCACCACTTCCTAATGTCAAGCCTGTTGCAATGGATTTGAAAAAGATGACAAGTCCAATGAAGGCAAGTAATAAATATTCATTCGTGACAAATGATTCTAACAAACTGTGATTTAAAATTTTCTTTTCCTGACCACTTGAAAGCCATTTTATACTTTCATAACCTTCCCCATAAAGACTTGGAAAAAGTAAAATTAGGAAAGCTAAACAAGATCCACCTAAAATTACTTTCGAAAAAGGATTCATTTTGTAATGACTTAATTTTGATTCGATTGCAGAAAAAACTCGTGCATGATAAACAGAAATCAGACCCGCTAAAACACCTAAAAGTGCATAAAAAAACACATTTTTGTAGTCAAAATCCACCGTTGATTTGGAAGAGAGTAAAATGTTGTCATGCAAAATAATTTTCGACACCAATGCTCCTGATGCTGCGGCAATAATGAGCGGAATAAAAGCTGTAATTCCAATATCAAGCAATAAAACTTCAAGCGCAAATAATACACCTGCAATCGGTGCGTTAAATGCAGCTGCAATACCAGCAGAAACTCCACATGCGAGCAAAAGTGTTCGATCGTTTTGATTTAATTTATGTGTTTTAGCGTAATTCGATCCAAAGGCTGCGCCAGTAATCACAATTGGAGCTTCTAATCCAGCAGAACCACCAAAACCAACTGTCACAGAACTAGTTATGACTTGAGCGTACATTTGTTCACTTGGAATAAAACTGGATCGTTTTTTTATTTTTACGTGGAGTTTAGCAATTCCTTTTTCAAGTTTATTATTTAGAAAAATTTTGACAATCAGCACGGTAAAAAGGATTCCCAGTATGGGAAGAATGACGTAAAAATATTGAGAATTGATTAAGGCATTGTCAGAAATTCCCCATAAAATAAAATGGACAAAAAGTTTTAGAATAACGGCAGCTAAACCCGCAGAAAGTCCAACTAAAACACTCGAAAAAAATAAAAATTGCTTTTTAGAAAGCCGTCTTTTGGTCCAATTTATACTTTGCTTAAAAAAACTTAGTGCCTTCATTTTAAATTCTGAGTTGGCTAAAATAGGCATTTTAAGATGTAAAAGCAAAGATTATTAAAAACTTGGGCATGGCTGATTCATACTTTCTAAAATAAAATTGGCATTTAAAGTAAAGTTATAGTTAAAATAAAATTTAGGAAAATAATATTTATCTCTTACTTTTTTCATTGCCAAAAAAGTAAGCAAAAAGTCTAGTCCTATTTGTTTTTCAAAACTTTCATTCATTGCAAATCGATAATTTTCATTGAGCTTGCAGCTAATTCAATTATTCGCGATTTCCAATTTCATTTTCAGTTTTTCACAACAAAAAGGGACGAAATACGTTCCAGAGCCAATTTCGTTGATGAAATTTATTTCTTCTTTCCTAGGAATTTAATAGTATGACAAAATTTAATCTTTAAACTTTTAAGCATAGAATCAGAATAATTTATAATTCCAACATAAGAAAAAGTAAAAACAAAGGTTATTAAAAACAAATTGTTCATTAATCGATCAGTTTTTGGGATTTGGTATGCGCTTGTTTGTTAATTTTACGAGTTAAATTAAAATTGAAATGGAAATTTTTGTGGTTTGTGTCTTTGTTTTAGGTTATGTTGCCATCACGATGGAGCATCAATTTAAAATAGATAAATTAATTCCTGCCTTATTAATGATGGCTTTGGCTTGGGCGGCAATTTCCTTTGGTATCGACGGCTTCACCACTTGGTTTGACCCACATCATGCGAAATTAATGAACATTTCTTCCTTTACCCATGAATCAAAAATGGAACTGTTGGAAGGAACCTTATTACATCATTTTGGGAAGACTGCTGAAATTTTAATCTTTTTAATGGGAGCCATGGCAATTGTTGAAATGATTGATCATTTTCACGGCTTCAGTACCATCAAAAAAATGATTAAAACAACAAGTAAACGTTCATTGCTTTGGATTGTCTGTACCTTGGCATTTGTCTTGTCTGGAATCATTGATAACCTTACTGCAACAATTGTTTTGATTACGATTTTAAGAAAAATAGTTCCAGATCATAAAGATAGAATGTGGTACGCCGGTTTTATCATTATCGCAGCGAATGCAGGTGGAGCATTTACTCCAATTGGAGATGTTACAACAACCATGTTGTGGATGGCAGGAAAAGTTACCACGGGGAAATTAATGGCATTTTTAAGTTTACCATCCATTATTAGTGTTTTAATTCCACTAATTATTGGTTCATTTATGAAAGCGTTTAAAGGAAACGTAAATCCAAGTATTGAAAAAAATGAAGGCGGAAAAAATGCTGCTATCATGCTTTATTTAGGTTTAGGTCTCATCGTTTTCGTTCCAATTTTCAAAACAATCACTCACTTGCCACCTTATATCGGAATGATGTTATCGCTTTCCATCTTTGCAATTGTAGCAGAAATATTGAGTAATCGAAGTTTCTCTCTAACAGATATTAATCACACATCACAAGGTCACGCTTCTAGTCCAACCTTGAAAGCTTTAGGTAAAATTGAAATGCCTTCTGTCTTATTTTTCTTAGGGATTTTGATGACTGTCGCAGCGATGGAATCTCTTGGCTTAATTTTTAATTTTGGTCAAACGGTAAATGCATCGATTCCAGAAAATGTTTTCGTAACTTTACTCGGTGTTTCATCTGCGATTATTGACAATGTGCCATTGGTTGCTGCCTCAATCGGGATGTTTCAAGATGCACCAGATTCAAATGTGTGGCATTTTATTGCCTATGCAGCAGGAACAGGTGGAAGTATGTTAATTATTGGATCCGCTGCAGGAGTTGTAGCGATGGGAATGGAGAAAATTTCCTTTGGTTGGTACCTGAAAAACATCACCTTGTTAGCCTTACTTGGATATTTAGGCGGAATAGCGGCCTTTTTAGGAGTAAGTGTTTTATTTTAAATTAATACTGTAACAAATAATAAATTAAACGTTTAAAGATTATGAGTTTTACATTTTTATTACAAGCAAATCCAGTGCAATCAACAGGGGAATTAACTGGAACAAAAGAAATTCCAATTTGGGATATCATTGATAAATCAAATGCTGGAATTGGCTGGCTAATCAACCTTTTGCTAGTGTTGATGCTTGGTTACGTTATTTTTGTATTCGTTGAACGATTTTTAGCCTTGAGAAAAGCATCCAAGGAGGAAGCAGGATTCTTAGCAAAAATTAAGGAATATTTGATCAATGGTGAAATTGACAAAGCAAAAAAAGTATGTGAGAATTCTGCAAGTCCTTCAGCAAGAATGTTGGAAAAAGGAATTGCACGTATCGGAAAACCTTTAGAAAGTATTTCTGCATCTATAGAGAACACTGGAAAATTAGAAGTATTAAGACTTGAACAGAGAATTAGTTTTCTTGGAACGGCTTCTGGAGCTGCTCCGATGCTTGGATTCCTTGGAACAGTAATTGGGATGGTTGTGGTATTTATTGATTTACAGAATACAAATAAGTTAGAAATTATGACCATTGCGCCAGGTATCATGACTGCGATGGTTACAACAATTGCTGGTTTGATTGTGGGAATCATCGCATTTATGGGATATAATTACTTAATCGCAAGAATTGGAAGAATTGTTTATCAAATGGAAAACGCTGCTCTTGAATTTATGGATTTATTAAATCAACCAGGAAAATAATTTTAAAGTAAATCACTTTTAATAAAAATTCACATGGATTTAAGTTCAAAAAATAAAATCAAAGTTGAAGGTGGAATGGCTTCCATGACCGACTTGGTTTTTTTGCTGCTGATTTTCTTTATTATCATGAGTTTGATGTCTAACAACGATATTCCTGTTGATTTACCAAAACCAAGTGATGAGGTTAATCCTGTGCAAGATAAGGTAACACCAACCGTTGTTATTTCTGAAGATAACTTATATTTCGTTCTTCCTGGAGAAAAAGAAGAAAACAAAAGAAGTTTAGAAGAAATCAAAGAAAAAATCATTTCTGAAGTAACAAATTCAGGAAAATCGAAACTAAAAATAGCTGGTCATCGTAAAGCAGATTATGACGCGGTCTTCCAAGTGCTTGCTTTAGCAGAAAATAATGGTTGGACTCCGTCTTTAGCATACTCAAAATAGGAAATTATGGCTACTTTACCAATAGTTGATAAACACGACAGACAAAAAGGAATTATTGCTGCATTGTTTGTGCTTGTTTTGTTATTTGTAACACTTCAACTTATTTCTTTTACACTAGCTGATCCGCGACCAAAAGACATTGTCTTAAAAATGGAAGCAATTCCAGAAACTATGATTGAGTTGAAAACCTTTGAAACAGAAGGTGGCGGTTCTGGACAACCAACAAAAGCGAAAGTGGTGAGTAAAGTAACGCCTCAGATGGAAAAAACTTTGCGTGACAAAAACTCGAAATCAGAGGAAAAAGAAGCAAAAGGCGAAAGTGATCATACCAACCAAAACAAAAACTCTGACAATCAGTCAACAACTACGGTAAATTCTGAATTTTCATTCAAGCCTGGAGGTTCAGGTGGTGGAAACAATGGCGGGAAAGGAAAAGGTTTTGGAAATGATAATGGCGATGGATCTGGACCTGGAAATGGAGAAGGTAAGAAACCTAGAATTCGAATAAATGACCCGAACACAGAAAATATTTCTTCTGATCAATCCTGCAAAATAGCTCTGAAATTAACCATTAATGCGGAAGGCGACGTTATAAAAGGAGAGAATTTGACATCAAAAACAACAACAACCAATCAAATTGTGATTAATCAAGTTATTTCGAATGTGAAATCTCAAGTGAAATACAATAAAGTAAGTGGTTCTTCTGCAGAAATTGTTTATTTAACCGTAAATATTTCGGCAAAATAATGACCTACGAAGAGTCTGTTGATTGGCTTTTTACACAATTTCCTGCCTTTCAAAAAATTGGTGTTGCAGCTTACAAACCAAACCTTGACAATGTTGTAGCGCTTTGCGAGCATTTTAATGTCAATTATAATTCCTTAAAATGCATTCACATTGCTGGTACAAACGGAAAAGGTTCAACGTCTAATTATTTAGCATCTTTTTTACAAGAAAATAATTACAAAACGGGATTATTTACTTCGCCACACATTCAAGATTTTAGGGAAAGAATTCGGGTAAATGGCACCATGATTTCTCAGGAAAAGGTAATTTCTTTTTGCGAACAAATTCAACAAAATCACTTTGAAATTCAACCTTCTTTTTTCGAAATTACCTTTGTCCTCGCTCTAATTCATTTTATTGATTCAAACTGTGATTTTTGCGTTATCGAAACAGGTTTAGGCGGACGTTTAGACGCTACGAATATTATTACGCCTATTTTAAGTGTAATCACCAATGTTGGTCTTGATCATACTTTAATTCTAGGAAATACTGTTGAGGAAATAGCTGTGGAAAAGGCGGGAATCATCAAAAAAGACATTCCTGTTGTTGTTGGAAAAAGAGATACAAAGTATCTTGGAATCTTCGAGGAAATTTCAAAAGCGAGTAATTCGCCTCTTTATTATGCGGATGAAAGGTGTGAATCAAGTTTTTTTCCAATAACAACCTATCCTTTTAAGAATGAATTGACTGTAAGAAAAATTATCGAGGTGCTACAAGGTCTCAATTTTTCTATGAATCAAGCCTTACTAAATGTTGCTTTGTTGAATCAATACAAAAATACGGGTTTTTACGGAAGGTTTCAGGTGCTTTCAGAGCAGCCAAAAATTATTGTAGATGCTGCACACAATGCTGACGGAATAAATGCTTTGATAAAAAGTATAAAGTCTTTCCATTTTGAAAAGTTACATATTATTTATGGCGCAAGTAATGACAAGGATTGCCATGAAATCATAAGTTTGTTTCCAGCTAACGCATCGATTTACATGTGTCCATTTTCAAATCAGCGAAGCTTAAATAAGGAGCAGTTAATACAATTAAGTGCCGAATTAGAAAAAAAAGTAATAATTTTTAATGCAATCGATGAAGCATTTTCATTTTGTCAAAAGCTTGTAAATAAAGAAGATATACTTTTGATTACAGGGAGTTTCTTTTTATTATCAGATTTTTTTGAAATTTTTCCCAAAAATAATTTGCAGAAATAAAAAACTTGCTTATATTTGCACTCGCTAAGGAAAAGTCCTAAGGCAATTTTGAAATAGAATTTTGTAACTAGGATAGCTTGTTCAGTAGCATCCCGACAGCAAAGCGTCGGGAGGGTCAAAGTTTGAGATAGTTTAAAAACAATACGGGGGATTAGCTCAGCTGGTTCAGAGCACCTGCCTTACAAGCAGGGGGTCACTGGTTCGAACCCAGTATTCCCCACCAAAGCTTCACAGAAATGTGAGGCTTTTTTTGTTTAGACAACTTTCTATTTTATGTTTTACACCTACATTATCTACTCAAAAACGGTCAACAAATATTATGTTGGAGCATCTGAAAATCCACAAGAACGATTAAAAAAACACAATTTTAAAAATGGAGGTTTTACCAATCAGGCAAGTGATTGGGTGATTGTATTTTTGCAATCATTTTCTACAAAAAGTGAGTCTTTATTTTTCGAAAAGCAAATTAAAGCTTGGAAATCGCGAAAGAAAATTGAAAAATTAATTGAAACTTATTCTGGTTCAGAGCATCCCGATGCATAGCAATCGGGAGGGGCACTGGTTCGTTCCGATTATTATCTGGACCAGTATTCCCCACCAAAGCTTCACAGGACTTGTCCCGACTTTTCGGGAAATGTGAGGCTTTTTTTGTTTAGACAACTTTCTATTTTATGTTTTACACCTACATTATCTACTCAAAAACTGTCAACAAATATAATGTTGGCGCATCTGAAAATCCACAAGAGCGATTAAAAAAACACAATTTTAAAAATGGAGGTTTTACCAATCAGGCCAGTGATTGGGAAATTGTATTTTTGCAATCATTTTCTACAAAAAGTGAGTCTTTGTTTTTCGAAAAGCAAATTAAAGCTTGGAAATCGCGAAAGAAAATTGAAAAATTAGTTGAAACTTATTCTTTTTCAGAGCATCCCAATGCATAGCAATCGGGAGGGTCACTGGTTCGTCCCGATTTTTATCTGGACCAAGTATTCCCCACCAAAGCTTCACAGGCCTTGTCCCGACTTCTCGGGAAATGTGAGGCTTTTTTTGTTTTAGAAAATTTCTATTTTATGTTTTACAACTACATTATCTACTCAAAAACGGTCAACAAATATTATGTTGGATCAATGTCAAAACTTGGGATCAATGTCAAAAGATGGGAATTATTCATATCGACATCTTTACTTTTTACTATACATTTCAAAATCTATCAAAAAATTAACCCACTTTACTAAACAATAACTACACTTAAAATTTTTTTCATCAAATAAGCTAATAAAAACAATACTTTAGCAAAAAACTAATGAAAATTAATTAACATGTCTAATTCTATAAAAGACACCTTGCATGAATTAATTAAATACATGTCTAAATCCGAAAAAAGGTATTTTAAGGTCTTCTCATCACGTCATACAATTGGTGATGAAAATAATTATATTTTGCTTTTTGACTTCATTGAAAAACAGGAGACTTACAACGAAAATGCAATTTTTTCTCACTTCAAAGGCGAAGCATTTTTAAACAAATTCTCCATCACAAAAAAAAGATTGTACGATAATATTATCAATGCACTGGATAATTTTCATAGTTCAAACTCTTTAGACGCTCAAATTTATAAACTCATGAATAGTAGTGAGATTTTATATCAAAAATCCTTGTATCATCAAAGTCTAAAACAATTAAAAAGTGCTGAAAAACTTGCAAGAAAAAATAACAAATTCAATTTACTCCTTGAAATAAACTTAAAGCTAAAAAAAATCTATGAAAGTCAAGGCAATCAAAGCTTGGAAGAAATTCAAAATATTTTCAAGCAAGATGAAGACTTTCACGACAAAAGTCTAACTTATAACCAATTTTGGAACCTAAAAAGCCGACTATTTCATTTACTAAATTCAAGGGGAGTCTCTAGATCACAGGAAGATTTACTTGCTTTTAAAACCATCATTGATGAACTTTTGATTTCCGCTAATAAGTCTAAATTATATTTTGATTCTCACTATTTGTACAACCACATTTATAGTGCCTACTATTTTGCGATCAATTCCTTCGAAAACTGTTTTAAATATTTGCAAGACAATATAGAATTAATCGAGTCGTCTGAAGAAATCAATGACGAATATATTAATCGCTATTTATCAGTCTTAACAAATGCTATTTACTTGGCTATTCGACTTGATAAAAAAGATTATTTGCAGCTATATCAAACGAAATTAAAAAATTTAGCAAAAAATGAGAAATATAAGAACAATGAAGATTTACAAATTAAATTATTTTCAAGTATTTACAGTTTAGATTTAAGTTTATTTGCTATAAATGGTAAATTTGATGAAGCTTTAAAGTTAATTCCGCTCATAGAACAAGGATTAATTTTGTATGATGAAAAAATAACGAATAGTAGGCAAGCTTTTTTTAACTTTAAAATTGCATCAATATACTTTTCAAAAGGCGAAAATCACGCTGCACTTAAGTATTTGAATAAAATAATTAATAACTCAAACATTGATGCGCAAGAAGACATTGTGTCATTTTCTCATCTAATGAGTTTATTGATTCATTTTGAAATGAAAAATGAAAGTTTTATTCATTATGTTTTAAAGAATACCCAACGTTATCTCAAGTCAAGGAATCGCTTGTACGAATTTGAAAATAACTTTTTAAAATGTATTAACAAACTTAGTAAAACTAGCTCCGAAATTGACCGAGAAGAGTTATGGAATGAATTTTACATTGAAATAATAAACCTAAAAGACGAACATTTGGAACGCATTGCCTTTGATTACTTTGACTTTACAACCTGGGCGAGGGCAAAGTCAGAACGTAAGGAATTTGCTTCCTTAATTCACGCAAGAAACTGCTCATTTTAGTCAATTTTACAATCGAACGGGGGTTTTTAGATCATTTCCAAAGCCAAACGACGTGCCTCACCGTCAACAAAAACATAATCTTCATACTTTGGATTTAGTATAAAAGTAGTTTCGTGCATCACAGCTTTATTGATTTCCGCAATGCGTAAAAATGAAATTTTGTTTTCTAAAAATGCTTGCACAGTTACTTCATTTGCTGCATTTAAGGCACAGGCCGAGGTTCCCAACATATTCATCGCTTCGAATGCTGAATCTAAATTTTGAAAAGTTTTTCTGTCTGGCTTTTCGAAACTCAAATTTGGGTAATCCATGAAGTCAAAACGTGGAAATTTTGTAGGGAAGCGCTCTGGATAGGTCAAGGCATACTGAATTGGTAGTTTCATGTCGGGCAAACCCATTTGTGCTTTCATACTTCCATCTTCAAACTGCACCAATGAATGGATAATTGATTGTGGGTGAACAATTACATCAATTTGCTCCGGTTTTAAGTCAAAAAGCCACTTTGCCTCAATTACTTCCAATCCTTTATTCATTAGGCTTGCAGAATCAATAGTGATTTTTGCGCCCATTGTCCAATTTGGATGTTTTAAGGCTTGAGCTGGAGTAACGTTTTTTAATTGATCTAAACTCCAACCGCGAAAAGGTCCACCAGAAGCTGTTAGGTAAATTTTTTCAATCGGATTTTGATATTCACCTGTCAAACATTGGAAAATTGCGGAATGTTCAGAATCAACTGGGTAAATTTCTACCTCGTTTTCTAAAGCTAATTGTTTTATTAATTCTCCTGCAACTACCAAGGTTTCTTTGTTTGCCAATGCAATCGTTTTTTTAGCTTTGATTGCAGCAATTGTTGGCTTCAATCCAGCATAACCAACTAAGGCGGTTAATACAATATCAATTTCAGAAGATTCAACACATTGAGCCATTGCATCTTCACCAACAAAAACTTTGATATCTTCGTTCCAAAGTGCTTCTTTAACTTTGGCATAATGTGCCTCATTGATAATGACAACCGTATTGGGTTTAAATTTTTTAGCTTGCTCAATGAGTAAATCAGCATTGTTATGCGCTGTAATCACTTGTAAATCAAAATATTCTGGATAAGACTCAATTACTTCAAGTGCTTGTGTTCCAATCGAACCCGTCGAGCCTAAAATTGCTATTCCTTTTTTTTTTGTCATCGTAAATCGCTTCCTAGTTTTTGATTATTTTTTGTAATTCTGAGCCTCTATTCGATTTAATTTCAAGAATATACATGCCTTTCGTCAAAAAACTTACATCCATTTTCTGATTCAATTGATTTTCAAAACTTTTGATCTTCTGACCAGATAAATCATATATCCCAATACTTTTCACTCCCTCTATATTTGAAATAATCAATTCATTTTCAACAGGATTAGGTGAAACCATAAACAAAAAAGAATTATTTATTTCAGATAATTTTGCACTTTGATCTAAAACAGAAATATGATATCCTTCAAAGGAATATGGCACTTCAATTGGACCTAAAAATGTTTGCAAACGTGCAGTAACATGAATTGTAATGTCTGAAGAATCAATTACGGTGCTTGTTCCTGAAATCTCTGCACATCCATTTGATCCACCAGCATATAGACAAGACGAAACATTACATGTATATGAAAAACCAGGATTCAATCCAGCAACACTATCTACTTGAAAATCTATTATTGTAAACCCAGCATAAAGTGGGTCTACATCTCCTGCATCTGAGGGAACTTTAAAGTTCAAATCAGTAGAATAAAAAACTCCGCTAGTAGCATCTGGAAAATTTGTTGTTGTGTCAGGCCAGGCTCCAAATGTCGAGTCAGCAAAATTACTTCCAGGAGTACATTGTGCTTGAGAATTGATGTTAAAAAGTAAGACAAGAATTAGACTAAAGTATATTTTTTTCATAAATTTAATTTTTAGTAAAATTATTAAAATATTTATCAAACTTGACTTAAATCGCTAAGTTGTTTAAAAAAATAATTATTTTTAGCCTTCTAACTTTTAAATTACCTATGAAAAATAAATACCTTCTTGTTTTAATAATTTTCTTTGTCTCCTTGAATACAGCTTATTCTCAGGAACTTAAAGGTGTGGTAATTGACTCAATTAATCTTGAAAAATTAAGTGGTGCAAAAATTTTGAGTTCTGAAGGAAATAAAGTGTTAACAGATTCAAAGGGAGAATTTTCAATAAAATATGAAAAATTTCCACTTTTTCTGATTATTTCCTACCCAACTTACGAAACTGATAGTGTAAAAATAGCAAAAAATGAGTTAATTACGGTCCGACTTCAAACTCAAATACTTGAAAGTGAAACCGTAACTGTTACCACCTCACGAAGAAGGCAAAATGTGGAAGATGCATCGATTTCTTTAGAGGTTTTGAAAGCCAAATTGATTGACAATAAAGGAGTTAGTGATCTGGAACAAATAGTTGATCAAAGTCCCGGTGTGTATGCCATGGATGGTCAAGTAAGTATTCGTGGTGGAAGTGGATTTGCTTATGGTGCAGGAAGTCGGGTTTTATTACTTTGGAACGGTGTTCCACTTGTTTCAGCCGATGCGGGTGATGTAAAATGGAATACGATTCCTTTGGAAAGTGTTTCTCAAATCGAAGTGATCAAAGGAGCATCATCCGTTCTGTATGGAAGTGGCGCCTTAAATGGTATTATTTCCTTAACAGAAAAGGAACCTAGTACCAAACAAGAAATAAGATTTAAACTTCAAAACGGAATTTACGGAAATCCAAAAAGGGAAAGTTTACGTTGGTGGTCAAAAAATCCAAGCTTTCAGCAAGTTGATTTTTATGCTAGTAAGATGTTCAAAAAAGTCGGTTACACCTTTTCCTTTGCTGGTTTTACAAACAAAGGATTTCGACAGGGAGAATTGGAGCAGCGCATTCGAACAAGTGGATCGATCTATTTTAGAACTGAAAAAATAAAAAACTTAAAATCTGGAATTGCATACAATTTGCAATTTCAAAAAACTGGAAATTTCATTATTTGGGAAAATGATTCCTTGGGCTATACACCTAGCGGTGGAAGTGACACCAGTAATTTGGAATCAAGTTTGACTTTTAATCGTGGAATTCGTTTGAGTCTAGATCCATATCTGAAATACATTGACAAAAAAAACAACATTCACAACCTTAAAACAAGAATTTATTTCATAGATAATCTGAACTACAATAATCGAAATCAAAATTCTAATTCACTTGTCAGTTACGCCGATTATCAATTTCAGAGGGATTTTGGATCCGATTTCGTTTTAACTGCGGGAACCTCATTTCAAAACAATCAAGTGAAATCAAC
>JBIKSI010000079.1:0-16224 GCA_044348665.1 Crocinitomicaceae bacterium | reverse complement strand
ATTTTCTAATTTTAACAAGACTTTAGACTCACTTTTAGTTCATAACAATTCCTTTTTAAAAGCAGAGGATGGTTATGCATATAATCGTTTTTTATATGATTTAATTCTAACAAATAGATATTTCTCAGAAGAAGGGCAGAAAATTGTCAATAAATTAGAATCTTTAAATACTTTAAAATCAAATTTTAATTCTGATATAGTATTATTGAATAATCTATCCGCATATAAACTAGATATTGGAACATATAAGTTAAATTATATGTCCTCAAACATGAAAAAAGAATCCTATTCGTATGAAAATCAGCTGGATAGATTATCCTATGAGCAATTATGTGAATTTGCAGATAATATTATAGAAAATTATCTAAAAAACTCGAAATTAAGTAATGATGAAAAAAATTATACCATTGCACTTTTGTTTAAAAATAAAGCTTTTATCTACAACCGTAAACGAAATTATGATAAAAACCTTATAAATCAAAATTTTGAAAAGAGTTTGACTTATTTTGAAAAAGTAAACCAAAATTTTTTGAACGAAGAAATCAGTTTAGGACCCATAACATATAGTAAAAATGTTAGTAGATTAAAGCTTTTCAAATTTCCGTTTTTTGTCAATCTTAATGATATTTATAGTACATTCGATCTACAAGACCAAGTAGAGGTATATAAAGAAATGGATGTTTTTATTAGCTTTTTAGATCAAAGAAAAAAAATAGAAAAGTTTTATTTTTTAAATAAAAATGACACAGAAATTTTGAATGAATTTCTTATTCGCTATTACGCTCTTTTTAAATTTAACGAATTCGATATTAAAATAATGAACATGAATCCATTTATCAAAAATTTGGAAAAATTTAATGAAAAAATGGATAAAGATGCATTTTATGGTTTTCTAACTTGTTATTATCATTCTAGGAAAGATGAAAAAAATGCAAAAAAATATGTCAGATTAATAAATCTAAAAAAATTGTTAGACAAAGAGAAAATTAAAAAGGAAGACAATACTAATATCTATTTTAAAATAGCTAACAATTTACTAAATTATTATTGGTCTGTCGAAAATGTTTTACTATCTAAAAATGAAAAATCAAATTTTGAAAAAGGGTTTACTTTATTAAATTCTTATCAAGAAAATTTTCAAAAAAGAAACGCACTCTTAAAGAGTATTGTTTATCTTCAAGAAAATGAAAAAGACGCTAAATCTATTGTTTTAATGGATAGTTTGTTAAATGTTCACGTCTACAAAACTTCTAAATTTGGGAATAAATTCTTTCATATTTTAGGTAAATTATCAACAAATGCTGGAGATAAATTGGCTATGGCCTTAATGAAGGATAAATCAGATAAAATAAAACCAAGTTGTCTTGACTTTTTTGTTAAAGGCAAAGCTGAAAAAGGTTTATATTTTCAAGCTACAAGTTTTATCCCAGATTATGTTTCTTCCTTGTCTCAACTTCAACTTTACACAACAATTCTGAAAGTTCATCTTAGTGAAAAAGCATCTAAAAATCAAGATGTTTGGTATTATGTTGAAAAAAAGAATGTTGAATTAAATGAAAATTCATGGTTTAATATGGCATATGAATTAAATGATGACGGAACAAATTATATTAGTTCCGAATAATAAAAACCTAATTTTATGAAAAGTATCACACGATTTAGAATAGTATTATTCGCTTTAATGATTTTTGGAGCTTTTGCAAATTTCGCACTCAATGAGTGGGGAGATACATTAATTGTCCTTTGTGAAGGAATTATGGTCATTTCTTTTATGTTTGAGATAATTAAAACACTTTTTTTGAGGATAAAAAATAAATTTAGGAAAAAAACAAGCATTGTTATGTTTAGCGCCTTCATCCTTTTGCCTATTCTAATTTTATGCGTTTTTCTATTTGCTTTTCTCTTTGGGAAGGCACTATATATTCTTTTGTTTATAATAATTGGTTTGTTTTTATTCATAACAGCCTTTGTAATCATCGAAGCTTTAGTTGATTTTTTCAAAAAAGTTGAAAATCAGTTCATTTATGAGAATTATTTTTTAGCACTTTTCTTTTTAGCTTTATTTTTTAGAAACTCAGCAGCCCCAGGCGCAGGACCAATGTTAGTTGGAAGTATCGTTTTTTTAGTTCCTTATTTTTCCACCACAACAATAAAGTTCTTTAAGGGAAATTACAAGGATGGAAAACAATTAACACTCGTTTTAACTATTGGCTCCCTTGCAACAATTTTACTAGGTTTCGTTTTTATGTTTAAAACAATGCATTGGCCATACGCAACAATGATTTTCAACATTTCAATAGTTTTTATAGCAGTAATGATTGCTGGAGTCATTAAATGGAAATATGTTTATCAGGAGAAAAAAGTAAATATACTTCAGGGATTAAGACTTTTCAAAACAAATATCATTTTCATTTTTTTTATGCTTTTTATTTTTATATCATACAGACTTTTTACAACCATTGGCATTGCGCCAGGATTTTATTCATCTGAATATCCAGAAAATTTTTACAAGTACAACAACAGTACTAATGAGTGGGAAAAAGCTGAAGAAATAAGAAATGTTTACGATGAGTTTATTCACAAAGCAGGCGAAAATGAATTTATCAAATAAATGATGGAAAATTTATTTTTAGTTGTATTGCTGTCGATTTCTCTATGTTTTGGAATATACTTCTTTATTAATTACAAGAATAAAGCAAGTAAGATTTTTGAATTGCAGCAAAAAAATCAATTCTTAAATGATGACTTGGTTAAAAGCAAGCAAAACTTGCCAACACCGGAAGAAATCGAAAAAGCTGAACTTCAACGCAAAAAAATTGAAGAAAAAAACAAAAAACTTTGGGCAATGAGTGAAACTGTGCACAAAGAACGGAAACTTATTGAAGAACAAAATGAATTACTTTTAGTTGAAAAAGAAAAATTAGAAGCTACTAAAATAAAATTAGATGAAAAAGTAAAAAAATTATGGAGCCAAAGTACTGCTATTCACAAGGAAAAAGAAAGAATCAATGAATTAAAAGACGAAATAGAACACAAACATCAAGAAATTTTAGATAGTGTAAATTATGCCAAAAGAATTCAAAAATCTTTATTAGCCAGTGATCAATTTCTAAAAGAAAATTTGCCAGAACATTTTGTTTTATTCCAACCAAAAGATATTGTAAGTGGTGATTTTTATTGGGCGAATAAATTAACAAATAATCAATTTTCCTTGCTTGTTGGTGATAGTACTGGTCATGGAGTTCCTGGGGCAATTATGAGTATTTTGAATATTTCATGCTTAAATGAATCAGTAAATTTTAAAAAATTGTTGCTCCCAAATGAGATTTTGGACTTTACAAGAAGTAGAATCATGGATCACATGGCCAATGATGGCAGTGAAGAAGGTGGAAAAGATGGAATGGACGCTCTTTTATGTAATTTTGACTTCAGCAATAATTTACTTCAATTTGCCGCTGCCAATAATCCACTTTGGCTTATCAGAAATAATGAATTAATCGAGTTTAAACCAGATAAAATGCCTATTGGAAAGGCAATGGGAGAAATTAAACCGTTTTCATTACATGAAATTCAGTTAGAAAAAGGCGACTTAATAATCATGTTGACAGACGGGTTCGCTGATCAATTTGGTGGCCCTAAAGGAAAAAAGTTCATGTATAAACCGCTAAAAGAATTATTAGTCTCCATAAATAACGCCCCTTTAGAAGATGTGAAAACTGAATTAAATCAAGTATTATCAAATTGGAAAGGTGACTTAGAACAAGTGGACGATATTTTGATTTTTGGTGTTCGAATCTGAGTAGTATTGAAACAGTTTGTTAAAAACATTTAATAATTTTTTTAGAAAAATCATATTCAAAATCCTATTTTTGTATTCTAAATAATCTCGATTTTGTCCAAAGAAAAAACTGAAAAAGCCGAAAAAGCCGTTGCTGAAACTCCCTTGATGAAGCAATACAATCAAATTAAAGTCAAACATCCACAGGCTTTGTTACTTTTTCGTGTTGGTGATTTTTATGAAACTTTTGGGGAAGATGCTGTAAAAACGGCGCGTACGCTTGGAATTGTTTTGACAAAACGAAGAAATGGAGACTCACACATCGAATTGGCAGGCTTTCCGCACCATTCGCTTGAAAATTATTTACCAAAATTAGTTCGTGCTGGTTTTCGTGTTGCTGTTTGCGACCAATTGGAAGACCCAAAAATGACCAAAACCATTGTTAAACGCGGTGTTACGGAACTAGTTACTCCAGGAATTTCTTTTAACGACCAAGTACTTGATTCTAACAAAAATAATTTCTTGTGCTCCATTCATTTTGGAAAAGAAATTCACGGAATATCCTTTTTAGATGTCTCCACAGGTGAATTTTTAATTGCGCAAGGAAACTTAGATTACATCGACAAATTAATACAAGGTTTTGAACCAAGTGAAATTGTTTTTCAAAAGAAAAATTCAACTTTGTTTAAAGAGAATTTTGGCGAAAAATATTATACTTTTAGATTAGAAGATTGGGCTTTTAATGAAGATTTCGCACAAGAATCTTTAACTAAACATTTTGGGACAAAAAATTTAAAAGGTTTCGGAATTGAAGATTTAACGCACGGAATTAATGCCGCTGGGGCGATTTTCCATTACCTTTCGGAAACTCAACACGAACGCATTGCGCACATTACCTCCATTTCTCGCATCGAAGAAGATCGTTTTGTGTGGTTGGATCGTTTTACGGTGAGAAATTTGGAATTAATTCATTCCCCACATGAAAATGCAACCACCTTAATTGATGTCATCGATCGCACAAAAACTCCTATGGGAGGAAGAATGATGAAACGCTGGATTGTTTTGCCATTGAAGGAAATTAAACCCATTCAAGAGCGATTAGATTCTGTGGCATATTTTCAGAAAAACGATGAAATTCACTTTGAAGTAACACAGCGACTAAAAGATATTGGAGATTTAGAACGATTGATTTCAAAAGCTGCTGTTGGAAGAATCAATCCAAAGGAAATCAAACAATTAGAATACACTTTAAAACAGATTGAACCAATTAAAAAAATTCTTGCTGAAACAAAAGTGGATGCCTTGGTTCAAATTTCCAAAAAATTAAATCCTTGTGAGAAATTAATTCAAGAAATTGAACACAATTTTGTAGAAGAACCAGCCATTCAAGTTGGAAAAGGGTACATTATTGCCAGCGGAATCCATAAAGAATTGGATGAATTAAGAGAGATTTCGTATTCGGGAAAAGATTTTTTAGATAAAATTCAAATCCGTGAATCAGAATTAACTGGCATCCCAAGTTTAAAAGTTTCATTTAATAATGTTTTTGGATATTATTTGGAAGTTACGAATACTCACAAGGACAAAGTGCCCGAATCTTGGATTCGTAAGCAAACATTGGTGAACGCCGAACGATACATTACAGAAGAATTAAAAGAATATGAGCATAAAATTTTAGGCGCAGAAGATAAAATTCATGCTATCGAAAGTCGTTTGTATCAAGAATTTGTGCTTTCCATGGCAGAATACATTCAAGTGATTCAACACGATGCATTTTTGATTGGTCAACTCGATTGTTTACTTTCTTTTGCGGAAATTTCGAAACAAAATAAATATATTCGTCCCGACATCAATTTGTCTTACGAAATAGACATCAAAAATGGCCGACATCCAGTAATTGAGAAACAATTAAAAATTGGAGAAGAATATGTGGCAAATGATGTGTTTTTGGACAATGAAAAGCAGCAAATCATTATGATTACTGGTCCAAACATGTCAGGTAAAAGTGCCTTATTACGTCAAACAGCTTTGATTTGTTTGATGGCTCAAATGGGTTGTTTTGTTCCTGCTGACGAGGCAAAATTAGGCTTGGTTGACAAGGTTTTCACGCGCGTTGGAGCATCCGATAATATTTCTTCTGGAGAATCAACGTTCATGGTTGAAATGAACGAAACTTCGAGTATTTTGAACAATTTATCCGAACGAAGTCTGATTTTGCTGGATGAGATTGGACGTGGAACAAGTACTTACGATGGAATTTCAATTGCATGGGCGATTGCCGAATATTTACACGAGCATCCAAAGTACAAAGGTAAAACACTTTTTGCGACGCATTATCATGAATTAAATGAGATGACGAATCAATTTGATCGAATCAAAAACTATAACGTTTCAGTAAAAGAAACCGGAAGTAAAATATTGTTTTTAAGGAAGTTAGTTCAGGGAGGCTCAGAACATTCATTTGGTATTCACGTGGCAAAATTAGCGGGAATGCCACAACAAGTTATCAACCGTGCCACAAAATTATTAACAAAATTGGAACAGAATCACGTTTCCAGTTCAACAAAAAAAACTTCTGAAATTGTAAATGAAAAGGAATTACAATTGAGCTTCTTTCAACTGAATGACCCTGTTTTAGAACAAATTAGGGAAGAATTAATATCAATAGACATTAATACTTTAACTCCTGTTGAGGCCTTAATGAAGTTGAATGATGTTAAAAAAATGGTCGGCGGATAATGAATTTAACAAAATATTAATTTTTAGACCTTGCTAAATACACATTAAAGGCTTAAATTTGTGAATCAAAATTAATTGACATCCTTGAGACAGTTCTTGTGTCGAAACCAATTAATTTTTAAAGATTTTTCTATTTAAAAATGCGTTATTTTTTATTTTTATTCGGCTTCCTAACTACAAATTTATTTTTTAGTCAAGTACCAACAAATTGTTTTGAAATTGAAAGTATTTTAGTAGACGGTTGTGACGGGTCTAACGAAGGAAAAAATGAAATGGTTATTTTTCACAATGGTTCAAACCCAACCAATGTGAATGATTTGCGAATAGATGGCGCAGGGGCAAATGGGACGTTTCAAGACAATGTTTGGCCAAACGTTTCAAATAATTTTTTAGGGTTTTGCATTGATGCTAACGCTTCGGCTAAATTAGTAACCTTAAACCAAGCAATAACACAATGTGGATTTCTAAGAGAACCCGTTGGCGGAATAATTCCAGCTGGATATCGCGTTTTATTAATTACTTCCACTGATTTTACTGCCATACCAGATTATTTTACAAATTTAACAGACACCTTATATGTTATTTTTCAATGTGCAGGCAATACGCAAGGTCATTTTACAAATTTTGGAACAAGTTCAAATCGATCTTTAAGAATTTTAAATACTGCTACAAATTGCTCCGATGAAATAACTTACGATAGGTCCTTATTGACCAAGGTAGACGGAACTCAAGGTGCTGAGGATGGGGGATCTGTAGGTTTTGAATGGGATGGTACTCCAAATTATTTTAATAATGGTTGTCAATTGCCATTATTACCATCATCAGCAACAATTTCAGGAGATAATTCAATTTGCCCGAATGAAACAAACCAACTCATTGCTAACATAAGTGGCTTATATTCAACCATTATTTGGTCAGGTGGTACTGGAACTTTTGACAATACTAATTCCGAAACGGTAGTTTATACTCCTGGAAACAACGAAACTGGCTTAGTTACATTGAATTTAAAAGCTTTTGACCCATGTGGGAACCAAAAAATTGATGAGAATTTTTCATTTACAATTAATTCACTCGGTACTTTAAATTTAATCTCAACGGTTCCTAATCCAATTTGCATAGGAGATTCAACTTTATTGGTCGTTTCCGGTGGAACAACTTATACCTGGTCCACAAGTGAAACTAATGACAGTATTCTTGTGTTTCCAATCACTAATGAAACCATTTCAGTTGAATCAACTATAAACTCGTGTTTAGTTTCAACAACTATTGACTTAGTTGTGCAAACTTGTGATGTACCTGTAATTCCAATTCCAGACACAACGAAAATCGAAATTATATTCCCAAATATTTTTACTCCAAACGGAGATTTAGCAAATGATTATTATGTTCCAATTGCTTTCTCAGGAGTAAAAAATGTTAATTTTAGTATTTTGAATCGCTGGGGAGAAATCATGTATGAAACAAATAATCAAGATATTAAATGGGATGGGAAAGTAGATGGAAAAGAAGTATCTGAAGGAGTTTACTTTTATAAAATCATCTATTTTGAAGGGATTTCTAGTGAAGAAAAAGAAATGCACGGCTTTCTACATTTAGAAAGAAAATAAAATTTGATTTTTGGAAAAATTTGACGTAATAATTATTGGTGCTGGAGGTGCTGGATTGATGACAGCGAGAGAACTTGGTAAATTAAAACACAAGGTACTTCTTCTCGATAAAAAACAAGATCTATTAAAATTTTCATTTAATACATTAGGAAGCTTTATAGATCTTGACAAATTTTCACTCAGTGATAATGTAATTGCTCAAAGAATTGAAACCATCACTTTACACACCAAATTATTAAAAAGAAAGCTAAAAAATAACGCATATATATTAGATAAAAAAAAATTACATTGCGAACTTCTTGATTCTCTTGATACAGGTTTTGTCAGCATAAAAACAGGCACAAAAATAATAGATTTTTGCACAGATAGTCAAGGAAAAATATGTTCAATAAACGATAGTGATTCAAATAGTTATGCTGCAGAAATTTTTATTGACTGCTCAGGAAACGAAGGGTTTTTTACCAAAAAATTGAATTTACAAGAACAAAAATTCACATTAGCAACAGGTGTTGAATACAACGTAGCCTATTTAGGTGAAAAAACCGAAGGGCATTTGTTTATGGGAAAAGATTATCAAGGAGGATATGCATGGATTTTTCCACTTCAAAATAAACGAGCAATTGTTGGATTTGGTTCTTTTGATGATTCAATAGTTAAAGATTTAAAGAAGAAATTGGATACACTCTTAGAAATGCCAATTTTCAAAAACTTAGTAAATAAAGATACGACAAAATGTGAGGGTGGAAGCATTCCGATAACAAGGGTAAACACAAACTTTATTCACAAAAACATCATTGCCGTTGGCGATTCTGTTAGCCAAGTAAATCCAGTTGTAGGGGAAGGATATAAATTTATTTTTGAATCGAGTTACTTAGCTACAGAAGCCATAGATTTAAGTTTAAAAAATAATGATTTAGCATTTTTAGAAGAATATAACAAAAATTGGAATAAACGATTTAAAGAAAATTATAATTTTTCTAAATACGTTCAAAAAAAAATCTTTAAATATAGTAAATACCCTTTTGTAGTCGATATCGTAACTTTTTTCCTAAAAACCAAAAGTGATGAAAAAATAATTAAAGTTTTATCAGGAGAATACAATAGAGCTAAAAAATAAAAAACAAAATGAATCAATGCTTGTTTAACTAGACATGCAGGCTTTTTTAATTTTTCCACATACACTTTTTTACGACGAAAAATACTACGAAGGGAGTTCTGAAATTTTTATTATTGAAGAATACCTTTTCTTCCGTCAATATAATTTTCATAAACAAAAACTCGTATTTCATCGAGCTACGATGAAACATTTTGCATCTTGGGCTGAAAAATTTACTTCAATAAATTACTTAGAAAGTAATGAAAATGAACTTCATGTCAAAGATGTTCTAGAAACTATTAAAAATCAAGGTTTTGAATCTATAAAAACTTTTGAACCAGAAGATGAATGGTTAAAAAAAAGAATTATCACCTCTTGTGAGAAACTGAATCTAAGTTGCAGTTTTCTTGAAAATCCTTTGTTTATTAATTCCAAGTCTGAAAACGCTAATTATCGCGGAACTCATGCAAATTATTTTCAAACCGATTTTTACATCCATCAACGTAAAACGAGAAATATTCTAGTTGATTCAGACAAGAAACCTTTGGGTGGAAAATGGTCTTTTGATGCAGAAAATAGAAAAAAGGTTCCAAAAGGACATGTGATTCCAAGCAGAAAGGAAAGCCTAGAAAATAAATTTATTATCGAAGCAAAAAAATATGTATCAAGCTATTTCCCTAACAATCCTGGTAAACTAAGTCATTTTGATTATGCTATTTCACCTGAAGAGGCAGAATTGAAAATGAATGATTTTTTTGAAGAATATTTCGAATTATTTGGAACTTTTGAGGATGCCATTTTGCAGAAGGAGCAAAAATTATATCACTCCATTTTATCACCTTACATAAATATTGGGATTTTATCTCCAAAAAAAGTCTTAGACCAAGCAATTGATTTTGCATCAAAAAATAATATTCCAATTAATTCTTTGGAAGGATTTGTGAGGCAAATTTTAGGTTGGCGAGAATTCATTCGTTATGCTTACACCTTTGAAAATGTAACACAACGGACGAGCAATTTTTGGGGATTTAAGCGGAAAATTCCTGCCAGTTTTTACACGGGTGAAACCGGAATTTTACCAATTGACGACTGCATAAAAAAGAACTTAACAAATGGCTACAATCACCACATTGAGCGCCTGATGATTTTAGGGAATTTTATGCTACTTTGTGAGTTTGACCCCGATGAAGTGTACCGTTGGTTTATGGAAATGTACATCGATAGCTACGATTGGGTAATGGTTCCAAATGTGTATGCGATGTCTCAATTTGCTGATGGTGGTACCATGACCACGAAACCATATATCTCTGGAAGTAACTACATTATAAAAATGAGCGATTATAAGAAAGGGGAATGGAGCGAAACTTGGGACGCCCTTTTTTGGAGGTTTTTAATCAAGTACAAAGCTGTTTTTCAATCTAACATCCGCATGAATATGTTGATTAGTACTTATGAAAAATTCCCTGAAGAAAAGAAACAAAATTTGATTGACAAAGCCGAAAAATTCTTAAAAAGTTTCGATTAGTGCGGGTTGATTAAAACCGGATTAAATTTTATTTTAAAATTAAATCATTAATATCCAAGCGGGATTTCTGCTACACCGAAAATGTAAAGCTTTTTGAAATGTATGCACATTTTGAAACAGCAAAGAAAAGCGACAGCTCTTTTTTTGCTTTTGAAAAAGAAAATACATGAAAAAACTTGGAATTGAAGGTGGGCCACTTTGGTGGAGCAGCCTAAAGAACTAAGCCTTCTTAAAAATCAAATAAACCCAATTGAGGAGCAACTAAAGGTGTCCAAGTGGTGGCTGAATTAATCTGCAATTCCCCTTGATTTAGCCAAGCTTTTTCATCTTCTAAAATAGCAACAAAACCATCGTAGGTAACAGCCGTGAAAGTTTCTAATAAAGCTCCTGTTTCTGGATTGGGACAACTATTCCAAAGTCCTGCGAGGGAGAAAACAGCTTTGTTCTCCAGCTTAATTAAGTTTTTTTCGCGCACAGATCCTTTGTGTTCCCATTCAAACAAACCTGTAACAGGAATAATGCAGCGCTGCGACAAATAATTTTTGAAAGAAGGTTTTTCTGTCAAGGTCTCAAATTTGGCATTTAAGGTATTGTTCTGAATTTTTAAATCTTTTGCCCAATTTGGAACCAATCCCCATGAAAAAAGTTGAATTGTATTTTGATCTTTACTCGTAATAATCGGACATAAAGGATGGTCAAAGCCATTAACAAAAGAACTTGTTTTAAAGTCATTTTCTTTCGGGAACTCAGCCTTAAATTGCTTTTTCAGCTCCTTTGCTGTTGCTTTATGCTCTGTATGGTAACACATTGTTAATCCGCAAATTTGTTTTTTCGATTTATTTCAGACTGCAAATTACAAAACATTTGATTAATTTTCAAAACGATTAATTCATCCTGCTGATTTTCGACTACTTGTTCGTAATTGTTTTTGTTTAGATGAATTGAAATCAAATCGTCAATACTGATATTAAAAAAGATTGCAATTTGTTTTAAAACATCAATTGACGGCTGTGAATTAGCACTTTCATAACTATTTATTTGATTCCGCGATAAACGCAATTGCTCTGCAAGTCTAAATTGAGAGAGTTTTTTTTTAGCCCGCAAATATTTTATATTTTGAGAAACGAAATTCATTTTGATTAAAATCTAATCATCAAAAGTATTAAAAAATAATCAAATTGAATGTAATATTGTGAAAATATTTATACACAAATTTTCAGAAGAATGGATAGAACTATTGTACACATGGATTTGGACACATTTTTTGTGTCTTGCGAACGTTTGGTGAATTCTGAATTAAATGGAATTCCTTTAATAATTGGTGGAAGTTCAGACCGAGGAGTAGTTGCTTCCTGCTCGTATGAAGCGCGTCACTTTGGTGTGAGGTCGGCAATGCCCATGAAAATGGCTCTCCGTTTATGTCCGCAAGCAAAAATTGTAAAAGGCGATATGGAATTGTACTCCAATCAATCGAAAATTGTAACTGAAATCATTAGTGAACAAGCTCCTGTAATCGAAAAAGCAAGTGTGGATGAATTTTACTTAGATATTTCAGGAATGGACAAGTTTTTTGGGAGCTATAAATGGACCAACGAATTGAGTCAACGCATCACAAAAGAAACTGGATTACCGATAAGTTTCGGCTTATCACTCAACAAAACAGTTTCTAAAATTGCCACAGGAGAAGGGAAACCACAAGGGAAAATTCAAGTTGAAAAAAAATCAATTAAGCCCTTCTTAAACCCATTATCGATAAAAAAAATACCAATGTTAGGAAATGTTACCTTTGTTTTATTATCGCGTATTGGCGTCAGACAAATCGAAACATTGGCACAAATGCCCGTCGAATACCTTCAGAGTTTACTCGGTAAAAACGGCAAGGATATCTGGAAAAAAGCAAACGGAATTGATGAAAATCCTGTTGAACCTTACTCCGAACGAAAAAGTTTATCAAAAGAAAGAACATTTGAGCAAGACAGCATCGATTTGGTTCAAATAAAGGCACTTTTAGTCGGAATGGTAGAAAGTTTAGCTTTTCAACTTCGGAAAGAAAATTGGCTAACATCTTGCGTAGTTGTGAAAATTCGATACACCAATTTTGACACAGAAGCAAAACAAAGTAAAATCGCCTACACTTCCTGTGATCACATTTTGATTGAACAAGTAAAACTTTTATTCGAGAAGGTTTACACAAGAAGAATGCGTTTACGTCTCGTTGGGGTAAGTTTCACAGGACTTGTTAGAGGGAATTATCAAATCAATTTATTTGAAGATACAACAGAATTAATAAACTTATACCAAGCGATGGACAAGATGAAAAAGCGCTTTGGCGAAAATTCAATCAAAAGAAGTGTTGCTCTTTTAAAGAAATAGAATGTATTTAAATTGTCACTCATACCACAGTTTGCGCTACGGAACCTTATCCATCGAACGACTTGTTGAAGGAGCAAAGCGAAACGGTGTAAAGCGCTTGTGTCTCACGGATATCAACGCGAGCGCTGGAGTTTATGACTTCACCAAAATATGTCGTGCGGAAGAAATTGAACCCATTGTAGGAATAGAGTTTAGAACAGACAATCAACTGCGCTACATCGGAATCGCTAAAAACACAAAAGGTTTCGCTGAACTCTGCTCCTACTTAAGTAAATATAATTTGGCTCAGGAAGAAATTCCAGACCAAGCTCCTGATTTTGAACATGTTTTCGTTATTTACCCCTTAGAAAAATACCCAGCAGAATTAAGAGAACATGAATTTATCGGAGTAAAGTCACACGAATTAACACAATTGATTCAGATGAAACATCGGGGTTTTCTCACAAAAATGCTTGCCTTACAAACCGTAAGTTTTGAAACGAAACAAGATTATAATTTACATAAAATATTAAGGGCTGTAGACCTAAATATTCTGGGAACAAAGTTAAAAGAAAGCGATTATGCTTCGTCAAACGATAGTTTTGTGAGTAAAGATCAGATGCGTGAAAACTTTAAAAATCATCCACTTTTACTACGAAAAACACTCTATCTTTTAGAACAATGTAGTTTCGATTTTGATTTCAGGGTATTGCGAAACAAACAATGCTACACCGAAAACAAAGCAAAAGATTTAGCCTTGTTATCAAAATTAGCTTACGAAGGTGTAGAAAGACGGTATCCAACAAATCAAATAGAAGCAAAAAAACGTGTAGAGAAAGAATTAAAAGTAATTTCAGACCTTGGTTTTGCTGGTTATTTTTTAATCACTTGGGACATTATACAATTCAGTAATAGTCAAGGGTTTATTCACATTGGAAGAGGAAGCGGCGCAAATAGTATCGTAAGTTATTGCCTTGGAATTACAGATATTTGTCCGATAGAACTAAACTTGTATTTTGAGCGTTTTTTGAATCCAGACAGAACAAGTCCGCCCGATTTTGATATCGATTGGAGTTGGAAAGATCGAGATAGCATTTTGGATTACATTTTTCAAAAATACGGACAAGAATATGTCGCTTTTTGCGGCACAACGGTGGAATTTAAATATCGTTCACAATTTCGTGAGTTGGGAAAAGTATTTGGTTTAGCTAAAGAAGAATTAGATGTTTTGGCCAAAAGTAAAGGGCAAAAAAAAGAACACAATTCTGTCGTTCAAATGATAGATAAATATGTTCAATTATTGAATAAATTTCCCAATCAGCGAAGTATGCATTCTTGTGGGATATTGATTTCAGAAGAGCCAATCAGTCATTTTACAGTAGTGGAAATGCTTCCAAAAGGTTATCCAACGGTACAAATTAACATGCATGATGCGGAAGCTATCGGTTACGAAAAATTTGATATCTTGAGCCAGCGTGGAATCGGTCATATCAACGACAGCGTGCGTTTGATTAAAGAAAATCAAGGAATTGAAGTCGATATTCGAGATGTACGTATTTGCAAAGATGAAGAAAAATCCAATTCCATGTTAGAAAAAGGTAAAACCATTGGCTGTTTTTACATTGAAAGTCCTGCAATGCGTGGCTTGTTGCGCAGATTGAAGTGTAACAACTACAAAACCTTGGTTGCGGCATCCTCCGTGATTCGACCTGGAGTGGCGCAAAGTGGAATGATGAAAGAGTATGTTTTCAGACACAACAATCCGAATCAATTTGAATATTTTCATCCTGTATTTGAGCAACATCTGAATGAAACGTATGGCGTCATGGTGTATCAAGAAGATGTGATAAAGATTGCACATCATTTCGCGGGAATTGACTTAGCAAAAGCGGATATCTTAAGGCGTGCGATGAGTGGTAAAACACGTTCCATCAAAGAATTAGATGCCATCAAACAAGTGTATTTTGATAATTGTCGTGCCAAGAATTATTCAGATCAATTGGCTCAAGAGGTTTACAGACAAATTGAAAGTTTTGCGGGTTATTCTTTTTGTAAGGCGCACTCTGCATCTTACGCTGTGGAAAGTTATCAAAGTTTGTATCTGAAAACCTATTTCCCAATAGAATTTATGGTTGCTGTTATCATCAATGAAGGAGGTTTTTACCGAACAGAAGTTTATGTACATGAAGCAAAAATGGCTGGAGCAACAATTCAGAATCCATGTGTCAATACGAGCGAATACTTTACAACCTTAAGAGGAAAAAATGTTTTTTTGGGTTTTAGACAATTGCAAGGTTTACAAGAAAGTATTGGCAAACAAATAGTTCTTGAACGTGAGCAAAACGGATTTTTTCAATCCTTAGAAGACTTTCTAAATCGCATTCCGATTGGGATTGAAAATTTACAAATTTTGATTTTCATTGGTGCTTTTCGTTTTACGGGGAAAAGTAAAAATGAATTGATTTTAAAAGCGCGTATGTTGTTGGTTAATTACAAAGAAGAAAATCGTTCGCCTAAATTATTACACGAAGAAGTTTTGGAATACGAATTACCCAAACTCGAACGTTCGCCCTTCGAAGATGCTTTTGATGAGATTGAATTGTTAGGTTTTCCCGTTTCTTGTTCTCCTTTTGATTTGCTAAAAACTAAATTTCGAGCAACACATCTCGTCAAAGATTTTATTCATTTGTATAAAAAAGTAGTTAAGTTGGTTGGCTATTTAATCAGTATCAAACATGTACCGACCAACAATGGCACCATGAACTTCGGCACCTGGATTGATTCAGAAGGCGCTTACTTCGATTCCACGCATTGGGCAAACAGTTTATTGCAATATCCGTTTCAAGGCGGTGGTTGTTATTTGTTACAAGGAAGAATAGATGTTGAATATAGTTTTCCGTCTATTGTAGTTGAAAAAATGGCTAAACTACCTTTTGTTCCAGACCCTCGTTATTCTGACAATAAAGATTACGCCTTCAAAACACAAGAACTCATAAAACCCGATATTAGCACAACACATCGAGCACCTTATCCAACAAAAGCTGATTTACCGAGGAGAAAAATGAGGGAATGAGCGTGAATTTAATTAAAACCCGTTTCCATTCAATCAAAAGCAGTAAATTGTGTT
>JBIKSI010000077.1:0-16278 GCA_044348665.1 Crocinitomicaceae bacterium | reverse complement strand
GCCTTAGGCAGAAGATGGTTGGTAACACCGCAATTCCAGCCAACATCACCAGTAAATATCGCTTTACATTTTGATAATTCTGAATATGCAGCCTTAATTCCTGTTGCTAATGGAAATAGTAATCCTAATGACAATATTACGGCTCTGGGAGATTTGCTATTAAGTAAATATTCAGGTCCATTGAATCAAGATAATCTCGCAAGTAATAATTGCGTCGAGAATGGCGGAAATGGAGGAACAACCATTCACAATCAATCATCTTCGGGCAATACAACAACGCTTATCAGTTCATTTGGTGCCTCTGGAAGAACAGCAATATTCTCCATTCCAGGTTTTTCTGAATTATGGTTGCATGGATCAGATTTTAATGTTCCTTTGCCAGTTACCTTAGCTTCTTTTAATGGAAATTGTAACAACAATGATATTGAATTGAAATGGACAACAGCTTCAGAAAGTAATTCTAAAAAATTCATCATAGAGAAACTAAGAGACGGAAACTGGCTGCCATTAGGTGAGGTTTTAAGTGCTGGAAATAGTAATTCAGAGAAAGAATATTCATTTGTTGATCAATCTATCACAACAGGTGATAACTATTACCGATTAAACCAAATTGATGTGGATGGAATATCCAAAATTTATGGACCAATAAAAGTGACTTGTAATAAGTTGTTTAATGGAGTGTCAATTTTTCCAAATCCAAACGAAGGGGAATTCATAGTTGAGATAAATAGTATTGAATCTTCAAAAGATGCAAATATTGAAATCTCAGATATTTCTGGAAAAGTTGTTTTTAGTGAAAATGTCATAATCAATGAAGGAGTTACCTATTTCCCGATTAGTAAATTTGACTTATCATCAGGAACTTACTTTGTTAAGGTTCAGAATGTGAACTCCGAATTTAAACCAACAATGTTGATAAAGAAATAAATTAAGAACTTAAAAATTAAACAAAATGAAAACAATATTTTTAACATTTGCTTTATTTCTAGGGATTAGTAGCGCAAGTGCACAAGTAGATTCACCTCACTATTCTTTAGCAAGTAAGCAATTAATTGAAATGGTAAAGTACTTTGAATCCGTTGCACAACCCTTGAGTGAAGAACAACAACGTAAAGTCTTAAACATAAACATTGGTATCCTAGGGAAAATTGAAGGAGTGAATAATTCAGGATCATCAGAGCAAGAAAAAGCAAACTCACTTGTAGAATTAAAAGATGTGCGAGAAAAGATGATTTCAAAAAATTTAACGGATGCTCAAAAAGAAAAATATAAGACATTTGTAATGTCAGAAACGACATATAATTAATAAATTACAACTTATTGAAGGCTGTTCATTTTTGGACAGCCTTTTTTTATTTATTGAAGTTCATGTTTCCAAATAATGCCTATCTTTGCAAAATGCAAGAAATGATTTTAATTTTAGATTTTGGTTCTCAGTACACGCAGCTTATTGCAAGAAGAATTAGAGAGATTAATGTTTACTGTGAAATTCATCCATGGAATAAAATTCCGGAATTGAGTGATTCGATTAAAGGAGTCATTCTTTCAGGAAGCCCCTTTTCTACAAGAGATGAAAATGCCCCAAAGCCAGATCTTTCTGAAATTAAAGGTAAATTCCCCTTGCTTGGAATTTGTTTTGGTGCTCAATACCTTGCCAATTCTTTTGGTGGAGAAGTTCTTCCGTCCACAATCAGAGAATACGGGCGAGCAAATTTAAGTTTTGTTGATTTGAATCACCAATTGACCAAAGGAATGTCCACTGGATCTCAGGTTTGGATGTCACATGGTGATACAATAAAATCTTTGCCTGATAATTATAAAATTATTGCTAGTACCTCGGATGTAGAAAATGCTGGTTATTATGTAGAAGGAGAAAATACTTTTGGCATTCAATTTCATCCTGAAGTGTATCATTCTACTGAAGGTTCAATTTTACTCAATAATTTCATTGTTGATATTTGTAAATGCGAGCAATCTTGGACGCCTGATTCTTTTGTCGATTCAACAGTTGCTGATCTTAAAGCGAAAATTGGAAATGACAAAGTGATTTTAGGTTTAAGCGGTGGAGTTGATTCTTCTGTTGCAGCAGTTTTACTTCATAAAGCAATTGGAACGAATCTACATTGTATTTTTGTGGATAATGGTTTGTTGCGTAAAAATGAATTTCAATCTGTATTGGATTCTTACAAAGGAATGGGACTTAACGTAAAAGGAGTAGATGCTTCATCCAAATTTTATGCTGCTTTGAATGGCTTAACAGATCCAGAGTTAAAAAGAAAAGCTATCGGTAAAGTTTTTGTAGATGTTTTTGATGAAGAATCAAAATTGGTGGAGGATGCTAAATGGCTTGGTCAAGGTACAATTTATCCAGATGTAATTGAGTCAGTTTCTGTTAACGGTGGTCCTTCGCAAACAATTAAATCTCATCACAACGTGGGTGGTTTACCAGATTATATGAAATTGGGAGTGGTAGAACCTTTGCGTTTACTTTTCAAAGACGAAGTGAGAAGGGTTGGGAAGTCCTTAAAGATTTCTGATGCTATTTTACAACGTCATCCTTTTCCAGGTCCTGGTTTAGGAATTAGAATTTTGGGAGAAGTCACCAAGGAAAAAGTCCAGATTCTACAAGAAGTAGATTCAATTTTTATCAATGGATTAAAAGAAGACGGCTTGTATCAAGATGTTTGGCAAGCAGGTGCAATTTTTCTTCCAATTCAATCTGTAGGAGTGATGGGTGATGAAAGAACGTTTGAAAATGCTGTAGCACTGAGAGCTGTTTCTTCAACAGACGGAATGACGGCTGACTGGTGTCATTTACCTTATGAGTTTTTAGCAAAAATTTCAAATCGAATTATTAATCAAGTGAAAGGAATAAATCGTGTTACTTATGATATTTCCTCCAAACCACCTGCAACAATTGAGTGGGAATAATAATTTGTGTGAATTGGCATAATTTTAGTATATTTAGTGAAATTTAAAGTTAACTAGCGAATGAAAAAGTTTTTTTACGCAATTTTTATATGTTTTTTTAGTCAATTGGTGTTTTCTCAAGGAGAAGAATTAAAAATTGAGACCATAGATGGGGTAAGATACTATGTGCACGAAGTGCAAGGTGGCAATACCTTGTATGGAATTAGTAAATTGTACAACGTTACTGCTGAAAAGGTAATTGAATTCAACCCCACAGTTTCAAATGGGCTACAAATTGGTCAACGAATTTTAATTCCTGTTGCCCAAGGAGAAGTGAAAAATGAAACTCAAATTGAAACAAAAGCTCCTGATTTTCACAAGGTTGAGAAAGGTGATAATTTATACAATATATCAAAGCGTTACGCAGTCTCAATGGAAGATATTGTTAAATTGAATCCAGGAAGCGAAAACTCAATAAGTATTGGTCAAGAATTGAAGTTACCATCTAACGCTAAAATTAAGCAAGAAGCTTCAGTTGCACAAGCCAAAACGCAAGTTACTTTTACAGATAGTATGCTGGTTTACACAGTTTTACCAAAAGAAACGATGTATAGCATTTCCAAACGTTTTATGGTGTCGATTGAAGACATTAAAAAAGCAAATGGGATGACAAATGAAAAATTAAAAAAAGGCGATGTAATCAAAATCCCAACGAAGAAAGAAAAAGTAACGAAAGTTGAAATTCGTAAAATCGAGGATATTAAAACTTCAGAAATTGATGAGGAATTGTCGTTTAAATCAAAAAGTGAATATCAAATTGTGTATTTTTTACCCTTTGCTTTAGATGGAGGAAATGATAATTTGAGAGGTATTTCTACTGAATTCTTAATGGGAGCGCAATTGGCCTTGGATTCCTTGGAGAGATTAGGTTTGAAGGCTAAAATTCACATCATTGATGCTGCTCAAGATACAATTAAGTTTAAAGAGCAATTAAATGCAAAAGAATTGAAGAAAGTTGATTTAATTATTGGACCTTTTAACGGTAAAAATATTGATATTGCAGCTGATTGGGCGAAAGCAAATAAAGTGAGAATGGTTTCCCCTCTATTTTCATCTACATCAGTTTTGAAAGATAATCCTTTTGTTTACAATGCTGTAAATTCTGATATCACGTTGATGGAAGGAGCAGCAAAATACTTGGCAGAAAATAAAACAAGTTCACAAATTGTATTAATTAAAGTCGATGCTAAAGATGATGAATTGTACCAAGCTTTTCGCGCAAAATTTAAGGCATCTTTGCCAAAAGGTTCTACTTTTAAGTTGATTGAGTGCTCACAAGCTGACATGGGAAGTTTTATCAAAAAAGGGGGGAATACAATATTGGTTGTTCCATCCAGAGATAAAGTTTTTGCTACGCGTTTTATTAATAATGTCGATAAAGTTCCTGGAAAAGCTGGAGGTGGATCAATCACGATTTTTGCAACGAAGGATTGGGCTAATAATGATGATATTAAAGGGTTTTACAAAAACAAATTTAGTTTACATTTTGCAAGTCCTTATGACTTCAACTATTCTCATGATTTTACGAAAGTAATGTTGAAAAATTATAGAAAAAAATACAATGCTGATTTATCTAAATATGCAGTACAAGGCTTTGATATTTCGATGTATTTTATTCAAGATTTCTTTTTAAATAAGAAAAATTCAGTAGGTGTGATGAATAAAATAAATGTGAAGTCGGTGGCAAGTAATTCTGGTTACGAAAATAAATCATGTTTTATTCTGAAGCAAGAAAACTATGAATTAATTCAAGTAGGTTTTATCAATGAATAAAGAGGGAATTGCGGCAGAATTTAAAGCTTTACAGACTAGGATTTGTGAAGCTCTAGAAAAGTTAGACGGTGAAGCCAAATTTCAATCTGATTTATGGCAAAGACCAGAAGGTGGAGGAGGAAGAACAAATGTAATCAAAAACGGAAAGCTACTTGAAAAAGGTGGAGTTGCATTTTCCGAAGTTTTTGGGGAAATAAGTCCTGAAATGAAAAAACAATTGAATTTCACGCAAGGTGAACATTTTTATGCTACCGGAGTTTCCATTGTTTTGCATCCAAAAAATCCGCACGTTCCAATCATTCACATGAATGTTCGTTATTTTCAAATGGATGAAAATATTTATTGGTTTGGAGGTGGTATTGATTTGACGCCACATTATATTGTTGAAAATCAAGCCAGTGAATTTCATCAAGAATTGAAGAATATTTGTGATAAATTTGATTCCAGTTTTTATTCTAAATTCAAACAACAAGCAGATGATTATTTTTTCATTCCTCATCGAGGAGAAACCCGAGGAATTGGAGGAATTTTTTATGATCATTTATCTGAACAAAATTCTAGCTTAAATAAAAAACAATTGCTTGATTTTGCTTTGGCTTTAGGTGATTCTTTTGCTGTTATTTATGGAAATCAAGCCGAAAAAGGTAGAAATTTACCATTCTCTGAAAATGAACTTGCTTGGAGAAATTTGAGACGCGGTCGCTATGTTGAATTTAACTTGGTGAATGATCGTGGAACTAAGTTTGGCCTACATTCTGGAGGGCGTACTGAATCAATTTTGATGAGCTTACCTCCTCTGGCAAATTGGGAATATATGCATGAGGTAATTCCTGATTCTAAGGAAGCCAAAACCTTAAAATTATTGAGTAAGGGTATTTCTTGGATTTAATTCCATTTTTCGGGCAACCTTTCATATCATTTTACGTATTCTTTTTGTGGTGTTCAGTTTTTTAGTAACTTTACGCTTCAAATACCCAGTAGAATTGTAAAATTTTAATATGAAAAAAATAATTACGCTTAGTAGCCTTATTTTAACTTTAAATTTCTTTAATGCTCAAGTCTTTTTTGAGAATTGGGACAATCCACAGGCTTGGACAACAAACGATGCTGATGGAGATGGTAACGATTGGCAAGTAGCTGATTTTTCTGGTTTAGGTAATAATTTAGATGTATTTGGTTCTGCAGTTTTTTCAGAGTCCTGGGATGACGGAACGGGTTTAGCTGTAACACCAGATAACTACCTCATATCGCCAGTGTTGAATTTCACCGGTGTTTCAGGTAGTTTATTTTTGAGCTACGATGTTGCAACTGTTGATCCTCTTTTTCCAAATGAATTTTATATGATGTATGTTTTAACGGACATAAATGATTTTAATACAGCGGTAGAAATTCACAGTGAAACGATTACCGTTGGAGATCAAATCAATAATCGGACTTTTGATATTAGTTCATTTTTAGGACAAGCCACCGTATATTTAGTTTTCAGGCATCACAATTCAACTGATAATTTTAGAATAGCATTTGATAATATTGGTGTGTATCATTCAGATTTTGCTTCTGATATTCTTGCTGGATCTGGTTGCCAAACATATACTTTCACGGATAATTCTATTGGTGCTACCTCATGGGATTGGAATTTTGGAGCGGATGCAACTCCTCAAACAGCAAATACTCAGGGTCCTCATCAGGTTACTTACTCTACAACAGGATTAAAAACTGTGACTTTAACAACAGATGGTTTGATTACTGAAACAAAAACTGATTACATTGATGTTTCACTTCCATTTATTGATAATGCTGATTTTTCTTATGCGCAGGCTAGTTTTTGTGCAGGTTCTAGTAATGAGTTAGCTACGATTACGGGCGTTGCTGGTGGAAGTTTTTCATCATCCACTCCTGGTTTTGTTTTGGATCCAGCAACAGGAGAAATTGACATTGCAACTTTCGCAGTAGGTTCTTATGATGTTACATATACAAGTCCAGTTGGCGCTTGTCAAAATTCATCCACAATTTCCATTGATATTATTGACGAAGATGCGACATTTTCATATTCGCAGCTTAATTTTTGCATAGGTTCAGCGAATGAAACTGCCACTATTTCTGGAATTACAGGTGGAACTTTTACCTCTTCAACTCCAGGATTTGTTTTTGATGCAAATACTGGTGAAATTGATTTATCAAATTTTCCAGCAGCAAACTATGATGTTACTTACACAACACCTAATTGTCTGACTACGTCAACTATTTCAATCGAAATTGGATTAGATGACGCAAGCTTTGCATATTCTTCAACAGAATTTTGTCATGGAAGTGCAAATGAAATCGCAGCAATTACAGGTGTTGTTGGCGGAACATTTGCATCAACAGATCCTACTTTTGTAATTGATGCTTCAACAGGTGAAATTGCATTGTCATCAACTCCTGCAGGAAGTTACGATGTTACATACTCAACCCCAGCGGGTGTTTGTCAAAATACACAAACAGTTACGATTACTATTTTTGATCAGTTTATAATTGACCCAATTTTACCACAAGAAGTGTGTGTTGGTGCTATGACTAATGCTATTACATTCTCTGGCACTGGTTCTGGTGCCCCAGGAAATACGGGACTAACTTACGATTGGGAATATACAACACAACCGATTGCAGGTACAGACATTGGGCTGCCTTTCACTGGAACAGGCGACATTCCAGCTTTTGTAACCATAAACACAGGTACAGATCCAATTGTTGCTACTTTTACTATAACTCCAACAGATGGTGTTTGCGGTGGTACACCAATTACCTTTACAATAACTGTTAATCCTGTTGATAATGCAAGTTTTTCTTATCCACAAACAGCATATTGTTTTGGAGTAAATGCAGATGAGTTACCAATAAATGTAGCCTCTCCTGGAATATTTACATCTTCAACTCCCGGTTTCGTAGACGCAGTCACAGGTAGTATTGCTGTGAGTACTTTTCCAATTGGAAGTTACGATGTTTCATTTACAACGACGGGGAATTGTCCAAATTCTTCTATTTTATTTATTGATATTAATGCAAACGATGATGCAAGTTTTGCATATTCAGCATTAGAATTTTGTCAATTTGGCACAAATCCTTCTCCAATTGCAGTTTTAGGAGGAGGTACATATAGTTCAGGAACTGCTGATTTGATGGTTGATCCTCTAACAGGAGTAATTGATTTATCTAATTCATTGCAAGGTGCTTATTCAATTACCTACACCACTGCAGGAACTTGCCCTGATTTCAGTTTTCAACAAGTTGTGATTCGAGGTGCAGCCTTTGTGGATCCAATTGCTGATGTTTCCTATTGTGAAGGTGAGAATTCAGTAGCAATTTCGTTTACTGGTTCTGCGGCAACTACTTTTGATTGGACGAATACAAATCCATCGATTGGTATTGGTGCTTCTGGTACTGGAGACATTTTAAGTTTTGCTGTAACTAATGGAACTGGCTTACCAATAAGCTCAACAATAGAAGTTACACCAGATGATGGTATTTGTCCAGGTAACCCCATAAGTTTTGATTTTACTGTAAATACTTCAGCTGATCCAAGTTTTACACTTTCAAGTACAAGTGTTTGTAGTGGAACAGCAAATGTTACTGCTAGCATTACTGGCACTTCAAATGGTATCTTTACAGCTACAGGTGGATTAGCAATTGATGCAAACTCAGGTCAAATTGACGTAATAAATTCATTGCCTGGTACATATGATGTAACTTATGAAGTTGGTTCAGGTACTTGTCAAATAAGCTCAACAGTAAGTTTTGAAATTATTGAAACTCCAGTTATTGCTCCAATCTTTGACGTTACAATTTGTTCTGGAGAAATTGTGCCAAATTTAAACTTGGATGTACTATCAACTTTTGCAGTGGAATGGACAAATGATAACATAAATACAGGTATCGTTAATGTAAATGGTATTGGTGATATTCCATCTTTTATAGCTAATAATCCTGTTTTGGGAGCTGTTCCAGAGGTGTCAACAATCATCTTAACGGCGAACAATAATGGTTGTGTAAGTTTACCTGAAGAATTTACGATTACAGTAAATCCGAATCCGGTTGTAAATGGTGGTGCAAATGTTGTGCAATGTTCAGGTTTGCCTTTGACAATGTCAGCAACAGGTACACCTGGCACTGTTTTCACTTGGGATAATAACATTATTCAAGATGTAGAATTTACACCAACTGAAGGTACATACATTTATACAGTAACAGGCACATTAAATGGTTGTACTTCTTTTGATCAAGTAAATGTTCAGATTAATTTAACACCAACTGTTTCTGCAGGAACAGATAGAGTAGTTTGTGCTGGATCAACAACAACATTAACAGGTTCTGGAGCCCTAATATTAACATGGAGCAATGGAGTTTTTGACAATATACCTTTTCTACCTTCAGTAACTCAAACTTATACCTTAACTGGTCAAAGTGCAGCAGGATGTAGCAGCACAGATGATGTAGAAATAGTTGTTGAAGCCTTACCTACACCAAGTTTTACTGCTGATATTGTTTCAGCATGTAGTCCTGCAACCATTATTTTTAATTCAAGTAATACAACAAATGGATGTGTCTACTCTTTCAGCGATGGGACTACAGAAATTGGATGTTTTAATGTTGCTCATACTTTTACAGAGGTTGGCACTTACGACGTGACCTTAACACAATCATCTATTAATCTTTGTGTTGGTACAATTACTATTCCAGCTATGATTACAATCAATCCAGATCCAGTTGCAAGTTTTGTGCCTACTAAATCTATGGTGGATATGATTGATCCAACTACTTATTTTGAGAATACATCAATTGGTGCAGTTTCTTATGAATGGAATTTCGGAGATAATTCTGGTGTAATCATTGATGATAATCCTGCTCATGCTTTTCCTTCTGATGAAGCAGGTCAATATTCTGTACGTTTGATCGCTATTTCACCTTTTGGTTGCCGAGATACATCATATCAAGTAATTACGGTTGATGAGTCTTTAATTGTTTACATTCCAAATAGTTTTACTCCGAATGCAGATGAATTTAATAATACCTTCACCCCTCAATTTTTCTCGGGTATTGATCCATTAACATATAATATGAAAATATTTAATAGATATGGTGAAGTTATTTTTGAATCGAATGATGTAGAGCAGGGTTGGGATGGCGATTATGGCGCGGGTAGAGGTTTAACAAATACCGGTGTGTATACGTATAAAATAGAATTTAGTACCTCAAATTTAGATGAGAAAAAGATGATAGTTGGGAATGTTAATTTACTTAGATAAAGATTTAAGATTCCAATAATGAAGATAAAATAGTTAGATTATTAAATAATTTAATCTTATTTTTGTTTCTTTAGGTTTAAATTTTTGCTTAATAAATTAATCGATTTAGTTTATAGAATTTAAAAAATAGTTATGAAAAACGGCTTATATACTATTCTGTTAATAATGTTAAATGTTGTTACAATTAGCGCACAACAAACTACCATTACTGTTTCGGCAGGAATTAATGGAACTACTACTAACACCTGTAATGGTTTTATTATTGACTCTGGAGGTCAAGGAGGAAGCGGATATTCAAACAATGAAAATACCACATTTACAATTTGTCCAGACATTCCTGGGGATATTATCAACGTTGTTTTCAATTTGTTTGATTTAGATGGAACCGACCAAAACCCCGCTCCGAATGTTGAAAATGTGGATCGAATGTTAGTTTATGATGGGACATCCACAGCCGCAACATTTTTAGGAGAGTATAACAATAATGGATTACAAGGAGTTGTAATTCAATGTACTCCCCAAAATTTAACAGGTTGTTTGACCTTTAGATTTATCTCAAACGGGGTAGGTGTGCCAGGATTTTTTTCAGGTAGTGCAACTTGTTCAACTCCATGTGCAGATCCGACAGCAGGAGGAATTGTATTAGATGGAATTACATTAGACAGTATACATGCTTGTATTGGCGAAGAGATTAATTTTGAAGAAATAGGATCTTTTGCTCAAAATGGTTTTTCGATTACCGAATATAAGTGGGATTTTATGGATGGAACAGAAGAAATTGGTCAGGACGTGACACATTCTTTTGCAATTCCAGGTCATTATCGAGTACAGCTATTTGTAACTGACGATAATGGGTGTACCAATAACAATCTTACAGATATTGACGTTTTGATTGCTACACCGCCAAATTTCATTAATTTCCAGCAAGATACTACACTATGTATCGGAGAATCCTTAAATGTTATTGCAACTCCTCTACTTTATGAAAATACATGGGAGGGTTTTACAGGTGAAACAACAATTAATAATGGTTGTATGACGGATGATCAACTTGGAGTGGCACAAAATGTTGATATCGTACAAACTGGTTTTTCATCGGGTACTACGATTACCGATATTTCTCAGATTCAATCGTTATGTATGGACATGGAGCATTCTTTTATGGGTGATTTAGTAATTTCAATTGCATGCCCAAATGGTCAAAATGTTATTTTACATCAGCAAGGTGGTGGTGGAACTCAAATTGGAGAGCCAATTCAAGAGGACAATGTCGATTGTACTGACCCAAGTACTCAAGGAGTTCCTTATCAATATTGTTTTACGCCTACAGCAAATACAACCTGGGTAGAATGGGCAAATGCAAATGGAGGTACTTTGCCAGCAGGAGATTATGAGCCAGTTCAATCTTTAGGTGGATTAGTGGGTTGTCCAACAAATGGAGTTTGGACATTAACTGTTGTTGATAACTGGGCTGCGGATGATGGAACTGTTTTTAGTTTTGCATTAAATTTGGACCCTTCCATGTACCCTGATGTAGTAGAATTTACACCTGAACATGGAGAAGATTTGGATTCCTCTTATTGGGGTTTTCCTGCACCATTTGTAACAAATTTATCTGCTGATGGAGATCAAATGACCGTAACTCCTACGCAAGCGGGAGTGTACAATTATGTTTACACAGTTAGAAATAATTTTGGTTGTACGAATGACACAAGTTTTAATTTGACAGTGAGAGATTTTGTTTCTCCTGTTAGTTTAGTTGACACAACAATCTGTGCAGGGAACTTAGTGACAATGATAAATGCTGCCCAATACAACTGTAATTATACCTTAAGATTATATGACTTCTTTGGGGATGGTTGGAATGGAAACAATTTAATTCTTAATAATAATGGAGTGAATTCGACGCACACCATAACGAATGCTCAACAAGATTTCGCTCAGTTTTCAATTCCTGTTAATTTTGGATCTAATTTAACTTTTACCTTTGACGGGGCAGGAAATTTTATAGGAGAATGTAGTTTTGATATTCGGAATTGCGCCGGACAAATTGTATATAATGGTGTTGCACCATTAAATACAAATCCAAACAATTTAATTGTTGGTCCCTTCGCTGAGCCTGTTGGTTTCACATGGTCACCACCATCTATTTTTGGTCAATCGGCAAATATGCCAAATCCGGAGGTATTTATTGGTCAAAACACAAATGTTAGTGTTGCAATTTATCCTTTAGGTCATCCTCTTTGTGCAGAATCCTCATCCATGAATATTTTTGTTCAACCCGATTCTTATGTTGGAAAAGATTCAATCGTTTCGATTTGTCAAACAATTACTCCAGAAAACTTATTTGTTTATCTCGGTCCTGGTGCTAATCCGAATGGTACTTGGGTAGATCCAGCTGGTGCTCCGATTAATATGCCAATTGATCCTGCAACAATGCTTGAAGGAACATATGTGTATACTGTTGATAATGGGGTTTGTGAAGGTTCGGCTCGAGTGACTGTGAATAAGTTTGCTCCTCAAATTACAGCCTTATCAACAACAGATGCGACTTGTACAAATTCATTTACTGGCACGGCAACCATAACTGGGACAAGTTTTTCATCCTATACCTTGAATGGTTCTTTTCCTCAACTTGTAGCACCTACATTTACAATCAATGGTTTAAATGAAGGATTTCATACTGTTTCTTTATATAGTACTCCTAGTTGTAGAGTGGATACAACCTTTTTTATAAATGATCCAGATTCTTTAGAGATTACTTTTCTTTCAGCTCCTGTGACAATTTGTAAGGGTGATACTGTTGCAATTTTAGCAGATGTAATTGGTGGAAGTTCTAACTATATTTACAATTGGACCTTAAATGGTGTAAATGTTGGAAATGCTCAAACAATTGATGTTGGTCCTTTGAATAATTACAATACATATTGTGTAACAGTAACTGAAGAATGTGGTTCAATTGCTGTGACAGCTTGTACAAACGTAGATATTGAACAAAACATTTTGCCTATATTAACAACTCCAAAGCCAGATGTTTGTTTGGGTGAAGAAGTGATTTTCAATGATTCAACTGCTGCTCCAAATGTTTTAAGTACCTTAGTTTATTTTGGTGATGGAGATAGTATTTTTTATACCAATCCATTTAATTCCTTTACTCACATTTATGATTCAATTAAGTCGTATAGTTTATCTATGATAGTAATTTCAAATAATCTTTGTGTTTACACGAATGGTTTTACAAATATGATAAGTGTGCATCAAAGCCCAACCGCAAATTTTTACATCAATCCAGATGCTATTACCTCATTTTCGCCAGAAGCTAATTTTGTAAATCAAAGTTCACAAGATGTAATTTCAAATAGTTGGTATATGTTTGGCGCCATAGTCGATACTGCAAATACTGAAGATGCAAATGCTACTTATCCTTTGGGAATGATTGGTGAATATCCTGTGCAACTAAAAGTTGAAAACCATTATGGATGTCGTGACTCAATACAAAAAATTGTTATTGTAGAAGATGATTTATTAATCTACATTCCAAACTCTTTTACCCCAAATGGTGATGATTTAAATAATACATGGAAAATTACCACAAGTGGAATTGATGTTTACCAATTTACTTTAAGTATTTACAATCGTTGGGGAGAATTGATTTTCGTTTCTCATGATCCAGAGTATGGTTGGGATGGGACTTTTGGAAATAGCTTAGTACAAGCAGGACTTTATCAATGGAGAATTGAAGGCGTAAATATTTTAACGAATCAAGATTTTGAACGCTTTGGATTTATCAATGTGTTTAGGTGATTTTTGGGAAAGACTTTAGATATTGACTACAGATATTAGACTGTATACAATAGACATAAAATAGTAGAAATAAGACAATAGACCTAGGGCAACAATAGCTTAAGGTTTTATGATAAAATCAAAAAACAGATTAAAGCGTATTATTTTAAGTAATGCGCTTTACTTTTTTAGCTTCCTTCTATTCTTTTCTTTTAATATTAACGCTAATTCACGACTTGTTTGTCCTGCAACGGATGTGTTTTCATCTGCCCTTCTTAGTAAGTATGGCATAACTTCTTTTACAGGTCCGTAAGGGACATACTTCGCAACATTGTAATGTGCATTCGATAAATTGTAAGAAATATGGTCGCTCATACCCAATAACTGTGCAAAATAAATGCGTTTGTCATCACTTGAAATTCCTTTATCTTGAATTAACTTACTCAAATAAAGTGAACTTTCTTCGTTGTGTGTTCCAGCGCATAATGCTAAATGTTGAATATTGTCCAAAATGATTTCCAAAGCCAAATTGTAATCAGAATCGGAAGCATTTTTGTCCTTTTGAATAGGGGAAGGATAACCTTTCTCCATGGCTCTTGCACGTTCTTTTTCCATATAGGCACCACGAACCAATTTGATCCCATAATGGATTTCATTTTCGATAGCAAATTGTAAGGATTTTTTCAAATAGGCAATTCTATCATGGCGGTACATTTGCAAAGTGTTAAAAATAATTGCTTTTTTCTTGTTGAATTTAAGCATCATTTCTTCCGTGATTCGATCGATAGTGTCCTGAATCCAAGATTCTTCTGCGTCAATAAACACAGCAACATCGTTTTCAAATGCTTTCTGACAAATTCTTTCAACGCGAGATTTTATTTGTTCAAGCTGCTCATTTTCTTTTTCATTTAATGTATTTTCTAGCTTGTTTGCTTTTTCTAAAATGTGATGTTGAGCAATTCCTGTTACTTTGAAAACAGCGAAAGGAATATCTTTTGAATTCTTGGCTTTTTCTATGGTCGCAATAATTTCCTTGCAAGTTTTTTCAAAATCTTCGGAAGATGTTTTCCCTTCAACTGAATAATCTAAAATGGTTCCAATGCCAAAGGCTGCCAAGTTTTTGGTTGTTTTATCACATTCATTAATGGTTTCACCTCCACAAAATTGATGAAAAATGGTACTTTTTATTAAACCATTAATTGGTAAATTAATTTTTAATGCAAAATTTGTTGCCGATTTACCAAATTTAACCATGCTTGGACTTCCAATAATTTTAAAAAGCCAATAAGCTCTATTTAAATCTTTGTCCGTTTTGCTTTTAAATGCAATTTCTGTGTTTTCAAATGATACCATAGGACAAAATTAATTTCATTTTTCGAAATCTTGTCATTTTTTACAAATTAGCTTCAAAAAAAATATTAATTTTGATTCATTATGAATAAAATCATTCAAGCAGCTTCGTATAAAATAGAATTTGGATCTTTAGTGGATTCAAGTTTTCAAAATTTACTTCAAGAAAATTATTCGAAATCAAAAATACTTATTTTGGTGGATGAAAATACACATGATCATTGTTTGGATTATTTGTTGACGAATTTTGATGAATTACGTGATGCAGAAATCATGTTATTGCCTGCAGGTGAGGAAAATAAAGTCATGGAGGTTTGTTTCCAAGTTTGGGAAGCGATGTCTGAATATAAAATTTCTCGTAAAGATTTAATAATCAATTTGGGTGGCGGAGTCGTTACCGATATGGGTGGTTTTATTGCTTCTATTTACAAACGTGGAATTGATTTTATACAAATACCAACTACACTGTTAGCGATGGTTGATGCTTCGATTGGTGGTAAAACCGGGATTGATTTAGGAGCATATAAAAATCAATTGGGTGTATTTTCCAATCCAAAAGCAATTTATTGTGATTTAAGTTTTTTACAAACCTTAGATGAGTCTGAAATAAAAAATGGTTTTGCAGAAATGTTAAAACATGCTTTGATTCTTGATCAAAAACATTGGAAGGATTTAAAGCTGGGGACCCATCAAAATTTGACTGAAAAATTTGTGGAACAATCCATTCAACTAAAAAATGAGATTGTATTGCTTGATCCCCTGGAGCAAAATATACGTAAAAAATTAAATTTTGGACATACATTTGGACATGCTTTAGAAGGTTATTTTCTATCACAAGAAGAAGAGTTAAAACACGGTCACGCAGTTGCAATGGGGATTTTATGTGAATCATATTTGTCCAATAAAATTTCAGGTCTGAGTTCCCAATCGCTTGAAGAGATAGTGGATTTTATTTTGTCAGTCTATCCATTGATTGAATTGGAAGAAGAGTTTTTTGATGCAATTTTTGATTTAATGAAGCAAGATAAGAAAAATGCTCAATCAAAAATTTTATGTGTACTTTTAAATGAAATCGGAGAATCAGAAATTGATATTCCATTAAGTTATGAGCAAGATCGGA
>JBIKSI010000076.1:0-16511 GCA_044348665.1 Crocinitomicaceae bacterium | reverse complement strand
TGCTTCATATTCTATCTTGTATAGCTACAAAATTACGAAGAATTGCATTTCTTTTCAAGTAAAAGACGTTAATTTTATTTAAATAATTCTTAAAGTGCTTGAAAATTAAATTAATAAGGACAAATCTTAGACGAATTTCATCAGAATTAAAAGGAAGTACTTAGACTCAATTTAAAAACCAAGTTTTTCTCAAATTGTGGTAAAGAATAGGCTCCGTAATTTGTAAAAACACCTACTCCAAGTGCTGAAAATCCTGAAATATAGATTTTATCAATCAGAATTCCTCCTTCAAAATAGCCTTTTTCTAGGCTTTGGAAATTTCCAGCAATTCCATTTAAAAAATGGAGTTTTTTTGTTTCATATTTCCAAATCCAATAGCATGATGCAAACTAAATTGTGGTTTGAACCAAGATAATTTAGTTTTCTTGGCTATGAAAGTAAGTTTTGTAAAGCATGTTAAAATTTCATCTGCATAAAAGCTTGAAGGAAGCATAGTTTCAAAGGTGTTTGCCACTGAAATTCGAGCTTTTCCATTGGTGCCGATTGCATTGTGCATCAAGAATAAAGGTACTTCTCCAAGTGTTTTGGAAGCACTCAGGGAATATTGAAATTTACCAATTCCAAGAAGTGAAATGTTTTGATAAATATTGGAGTGAAAGCGGTAATAATCTAATTCTGAATCAAAAACTCCTTTTGTTCCCTTAACCGCTTTGAATGTTAAAATTGGAAACTTTGAGCCTAAGGATTTTCGTTCGTAACCAATTTGCATGATTTTCTCCTTGAATTGCCAAGAAAATTCTACTCCTGTTTCAAAAATATCAAATTTATTTTTCAAATTTAGCGCTTGATTATCACTTTCAAATTGATATCCTTCACTCAAAAAAACACGTTGATAATTGCTGAAAAGTGTCATTCTAATTCTTGGAACTAAATAGCCATTAAGTTCAATTTCGGCATTTTGCTTGTAATCCATGTTTTTTATATAGATTTTCCTGATGTTTTCACTTGCATTAAATTGATGCATGTTTTTATGAAAAAAATTCCCTCCTCGCTCAAATACATCGTAATTGTAGTTCAAATTCAGAAAAACATTTCTTTTGCGATGCAGGTTGATTCTTGAATTCGCTCCATATTTGAAGGTTTTGTCTTTGAAGCCATACCCAACATATCCTCCAATGGTAATTCGTTTCATTATTTTATCTGAAGTCTCAAGTCCAAAACCCAAACGTGTTCCTTCAAAGCCATTGTAAGCTAGTATTTTATCCCGATCAGCATTAAATTTCCCCATTGGGATTTTTCCAGTACTTAGAATTTTTACAATTCTCAAATACTTATCAAATTTTGCTTCTTTGGACAAGGAATCAATGGTTTGATACGTATTTTTTTCCTGCCAAGTCAAGTCAAACTTCCGCAGTGAATCCCAATCTTTATCGCTTTTTGCTTCCGCTCCTACTGCTGTTTCAATATCAATTTGATCGAAATCTTTGCGACTTAAATTGGGCGATAAATTAATAGATGAAATATAGGTATTTCCTTTTCCAAACAGACTTGTTGTCTTTGTTCCGATTAAAAGAGGCATGTTTTTGATTTCAAATTCAGTACTTAATTTCACTGGAAACCATTTTTTTTCTTGAATAAATTCATATTCTTGAATGATTTTTATTCCAAAAATAGTATCGTTTTCAAATGGTTCCGCAATGACTTTTTCCACCGCGAATCCATTGGTATTGATAAAAAGTTGCCCTTTTAGTCCATCAAAACTTTTACCTTTTCTTGGTCGAAATGAAATATTGAAAGTTGTGTCTTTTCCAAGAATTGTGCTGTCTTCGATGATGAATAAATATCGATTTGTCCCACCAAAAGCGATTGGATTGATGTACGATCTATCCAAAATGGAAAATTGATTTTCGTAAAAACTGAAGGATTGAATTTCATTAAAAATAGTAGCAAACATTGGATCACTGAAACCTGAAACTTTGTAAGATTTTATGATTTCTTTGTTTTTATAAGGTGGGAGGAATTTTCGTTCGCTTGTGCTTTCAATCAATAATAAATACATACTATCAATGAACTTGGAAGCCTTTAAAAAGGTCGTATCGTTTGGGTTTTGTCGCAAAGAGTCGATTGAATGCGGGTCAACCATTAAATTCATCTTACTATAAGATTCATAGCTAAAGGCATCATTTTCTGTTGGACTATTTTTTTTCCGGTTTTCGATGGCCAAATTTATGATTCTATGCGCTGGATTTTCTCCCGCTTGCGCAGTCATTTCTTGAATTTGAAGAACGCTCGCTTTTAAATAAATGGTGTTGTCAAATTCTCGAAAATCAGCTAGATAAAACATAGAGTCTTTAAATGAAAACGCTTTGGTTTTAAATGAGCTGACAGCATTTTCAATCTGAAATTGACCATCTAAATCTGCAATTTTCGCACTTCCACCTTCAGGAATTACTTTCACAAATGGAATAATCTCTTTTGTTTGAAAATCTCGGACTTGAAAAGAAATTTGACCAAATAAATTTCCAACTAGACAAACAAAGACAAAAAAAAAGAAATCTGTTTTTCATTGTGTAAAATTTAGATACAAGTTTAACATTTATTTTGAAGTTTGGATAAAAATTATTCTTATTTTTGACCATAAATCTGATTTTATGTTCAAATTTCTTAGTTTTCTAGCTTGTTTTACCTTTGTTCTATCTTCTTGTTCCGAGAAAAAAGAAAGTAAAACTATTTCAAAAACAAAAATCATTGTAAAAACGAATCAAGTAGTTGCAAACAAGATGTTGGATGCCGAAGTTAGTGGAATGGTATGCAAAATGGGTTGTGGAGCAAGTATTCGTAAAGAAATGTTGAGTACAGATGCTGTTCAGTCTTGCGAAGTTAATTACGAAGATGATCGTGCAACAAACAACATCAAAGTGGCATTTGACAACAAAAAAATATCCTCTAAGGAATTGATTTCTAGGATTAATTCGCTGAATGAGAAACAATTTAAAGTTGTAAAATCAGAGGTGAAAGAAATAGAAACAAAAATTTCAGAAGAGGTAAAAACGAAAGAGACTAAAAGTAGACCTATCAAAGAGATTAGCTCGGATGAAGTGCAAGTGAAAATCCCGGAGGAACATGCTGAAATGCCAAACCTTTTAGATCTTTTTTCAAAATTAGTTACTGGTTAGTAATTTTTTATTCAATTTTCTACCTATCTTTGACCCATCTCATAGGGGTGTTTCGATTTTCGAGACTGAGATTATACCCATTGACCAGATCAGGATAATGCCTGCGTTGGAAATGAAGATAAATTAAAAGCCAAGTGTTTGACGTCGCACAAAAGTTTTTAATTGAAATTTGCTAATTATTAATCAATAGAATTAGCCCCTGATTCTTGTAATTTATTTTTAAAATGAAAACAAGAATTTATTTGTTAAGCGCGATGCTCGTTCTAGCATCTTTTTCAAAGTTATTTTCTCAACAAAAAATTTACGGAAATGTAAGCGATTTTAACACCAAAGAACGTTTAGCTGGTGTAAAAGTTTACCTTGAAAAAACAAATTTTGAAACAAAAACCAATGCCGAAGGGAATTATTACTTTGAAAATATCCCTAAAGGTTCTTACAACTTAGTATTTGATAATTTTGATTACGAAGTAAGGCAAGAAAAGGTCGCAGTGAAGTCCTTAGATTTAAAAATTGACATCGAGTTAAAACAAATTTACCTTCAAACGCAAAAGGAAGTAGAGGAAGTTTTTGTAAACTCCACTCGTGCAAAAAATGGCTCACCAACAACTTTCACCAATATTGATAAAAAACAAATCGAAAAGCAAAATTTCGGACAAGATTTACCTTATATGTTGGAGTCAACACCTTCCACTGTAGTAAGTTCAGATGCTGGTGCTGGTGTAGGTTACACCGGTGTTCGAATTCGTGGAGTCGATCCAACTCGTACAAATGTTACAGTCAACGGGATTCCAATTAATGACTCGGAATCACATGGTGTTTTTTGGGTAAATATGCCTGATTTTTCAAGTTCAGTAAACAATATGCAAATTCAGCGTGGTGTTGGAACATCAACCAATGGAGCCGCTGCTTTTGGTGCGAGTATCAATGTGCAAACAGATAAAGTAACTCGTGGTGCTTTTGCCGAAATTGATAATTCCATCGGATCCTTTAATACTTACAAAAATTCAGTAAAAGCAGGAACAGGATTAATTAATTCTAAATACGCTTTTGACATGCGACTCTCCCAAATTTCTTCGGATGGTTATATCGATCGTGCATCAGCAAATTTAAAATCTTACTTTGTATCAGGTACTTATCTCGGAAAAAAATCGATGTTGAAAGCAAATATTTTTTCTGGAAAAGAAATTACTTATCAAGCATGGTATGGAGTTCCAGAAGCAAAATTGAAAGGCAATTCAGATTCATTGTTAACTCATTTTTACAACAATTATTACCCTGGCGGAATGTATCAGAATGCGCAAGATTCAGCTAATTTGTTTGATTCCGGAAATCGTAAATTTAACATTTATCAATATGGAAATGAGGTGGATAACTATGCTCAAACACATTATCAGTTGCTTTACAATTATACCTTTAATTCCAATTTCAAACTAAATCTCGCAGGACATTATACAAAAGGTGCAGGATTTTATGAACAATACCGCCAGAATGATGATTTTGAAACCTATAATCTCACTCCAATCGTTATAGGTGGTGAAAGTATTACTTCTACAGATTTAATCCGAAGAAGGTGGTTGGACAATGATTTTTATGGTGCGGTATTTTCATTAGAACATGCTAGTAAAAAAGGTCTTAATACCATTCTTGGCGGAGGAATTAATCAATACAAAGGAAAACATTTTGGCGAAATAATTTGGGCAGAATTTGCCTCTCAAAGTGAAATTAATCAACGTTATTATGACAATGACGCACTAAAAAACGACGCAAATATTTATCTAAAAATGGATAAGCAAGTTAAAAAGTTTGATTTTTTCGCAGATTTGCAATTGAGACGCATTGATTACTCCTATTTAGGGATTGATCAAAATGATGGAGATTTGATTGAAGCAAATCAAAAGGTTGATTTTTTATTCTTTAATCCAAAGGCTGGAATTGTATATCGCTTTAATGAGAAAAATCAATTGTACAGTTCTTTTTCTGTTGCTAATCGTGAACCTGTTAGAGATGATTTTAGAGAGAATTTTGCCGGAAGAAGACCAAAACATGAAACACTATATAACTTAGAATTTGGTTATCGATTGACGAAAGAAAGCTATTTTATTACAGCAAATTATTACTTAATGTCTTACAAAGATCAATTGATTTTAACAGGACAAATCAACGATGTGGGCGGATATACCAGAACAAATGTTGACAAAAGTTACCGCACAGGTCTTGAATTGGAAGCAGGGAAATACTTGTTTAATTCTAAATTCCAAATTCGTGGGAATCTAACATTGAGCCAAAATAAAGTGAAAGAATTTTATGAATTTATTGATAATTACGACTTAGGTGGACAAGATTCAATTTTACATAAAAACACAGATATCGCATTTTCACCGAATTTTATTGCTAGTTTGAGTTTGAATTACGAAATTATTAAAAACATGAATGTTAGCATTTTATCAAAATATGTTTCCAAGCAGTATTTAGACAACACAAGTACTTTGTCTCGCAGTTTAGATGCTTATTTTATTAATAATTTACTTTTAAATTATAGCACAAACAAACTTTTAGGTAAAGAAATGACTTTTGGACTTCAAGTAAATAACTTGTTTAATCATTTATTCGAGAATAACGGTTACACTTTTGGATACATTTTAGGAGGAAGAAGAATCGTAGAAAACTTCTATTTTCCTCAGGCGGGAATCAATTTTATGGGTCGAGTTCTGATAAAATTTTAAACATTTCTTCGTTATCCAAAAAGCTTTCTTAACTTTGGAAAATAAAAAGCTCAGTTCAATTTTTCAAGAGAACTGAGCTTAATAAATAGCAATTTTTTATGTCTAAGGAAGTATATTTAGTAGAAGGTGTTCGCTCTGCCATTGGTAGTTTTGGGGGCAGCCTTTCCCCAGTTAGAGCTGATGATTTGGCAGCAAGTGTTATGAAATCATTACTTGAAAGAGTTCCAAATTTAGATCAAAGTCACATTGAAGATGTAATTTTTGGATGTGCAAATCAAGCTGGTGAAGACAATCGGAATGTGGCTCGAATGGCATCATTACTTGCTGGAATTCCAATTGAAGCTGGTGGTGAAACCGTAAATCGTTTGTGTGCATCAGGAATGGCTTCCACAATTAATGCTGCTCGTGCAATAAAAGATAATGCAGGCGATATTTATATTTCTGGCGGCGTGGAACACATGACACGTGGACCATGGGTGATTTCAAAAACTTCTTCTGCCTTCGGACGAGATGCTCAAATGTATGATTCTTCCTTCGGTTGGAGGTTTATTAATGCTGCGATGGAAGCACTTTATGGAGTGGATAGCATGGGCAATACTGCTGAAAATCTAGTAGATTTATATGGAATTTCTCGTGAAGATCAAGATAAATTTTCTGCTTGGTCACAAGAAAAAGCTACTAAGGCACAAACAAATGGAATTTTAGCACAAGAAATTAGTCCAATCTTAATTCCTCAAAAGAAAAAAGAAGCACTTATTTTTGATAAAGATGAATTTATTCGTTCTTCAACCACATTAGAAACCTTGGCACAATTGCGACCTGCTTTTAGAAAAGATGGAACGGTAACAGCAGGAAACGCTTCTGGTTTGAACGATGGTGCTGCCGCATTATTATTGGCTTCAGAAGATGGTTTAAAGAGAAATAATTTAACTCCAAAAGTGAAGATTTTAGGAGGTGCAGTCGCTGGGGTTGAACCAAGAATTATGGGAATTGGTCCAGTTGAAGCTTCTTTAAAAACATTGAAAAGATGCGGTCTTACGCTTGATCAAATGGATGTGTTGGAATTAAATGAAGCTTTTGCAGCACAGGTTTTAGCTTGTACTAGAAAATTAGGTTTGGCGGACAATGATCCACGAATTAATATTAACGGAGGAGCAATTGCATTGGGTCACCCACTAGGAATGTCTGGTGCGCGAATTATTCTTGCAGCGGCGAACGAATTGCAACGCAGTCAAAAAAGATACGCTTTGGTAACAATGTGCATCGGAGTGGGACAAGGTTACGCCTGCATTTTGGAAAGGGTTTAATTTTTTTTCCAACGTTTTGTATCAAATTATCGTTTCATAACTAATGAAAAAACTACTTTATTTTTCTGCTTTAATTTTTACTTTTTTTTCTTGTAGGAAGGAGGCCACAGTTTGGTATTCTGATTGGGTTGTGCCAATTATTCAAGATAGTTTAGACTTGAAAAATTTAACAAATGATTCAACTCTTTCAATTGAAAATGGTTTTTACAAAGTGGATTTAACAAGAAAAATTGCATCTATCAAACCTTCAGAATATGTAAAAATTCCGGATACGATTATAAGTCAAAAGTTTGCTATTGCACTCCCTAGTTTGGCCGTAGGTCCAGGTACGAGTTTTGTAACTAACAATGAAGACCATATTTTCGATTTAGATAAAATTCAATTAAAAAAGGCCAGAATTAAAAAAGGAAAAATCTTTTTAGAAGTTTTTAGCCCGATTGAAACGAAAACATTTTTTGAAATAGAATTGCCAAGCGTTAGCGCAAATAACGTGGTAATCAAAAAAACATTGGAAGTTCCTCCAGGTAGCCCAGCGCAGCTTTCAAGTAATAAATTAGAAGTAGATTTAAGTGGAAGTTTCATTGAAATGACAGGAAGTAATGGAGTTTCTTTCAATTCTCTGCCTTCCAAATTGCGTATTTTTTCTGATCCAAATGGAAGTGCTGTGACAATCAGTTCGGCAGATTCAACAGTTTTTAAACTTTCTATGGAAGGAATTGAATTGGATTATGCCCAAGGATATTTTGGGAATTATCATTTTGCAGAAAGCTACACTTTTGTTTCCGAATTTTTGAAAAATAAAGTGAATGGAACCATTGATTTACCAGCAATTAGCCTTGATTTGGAATTAAAAAATGGAATAAAAACGAATGCGAAAGCAAATCTGAAAAAATTAAATAATATCAACACAAATACTTCCACGAATGTACAACTTTCCAACTCAATTATTGGAAATCCATTCACGGTGCAGAGTGCAATTGGTAACTGGGATAATTTCACATCCAGTGAAAAAACAATTTCCTTTGATGGGACTAATTCTAATTTAGAAAATTTCATTCAAAATTTGGGAGAAACAACTGAAATTGACTACGAGATTGAACTCAATCCATGGGGAAATATTTCTGGAGGTTGGGATGAATTTTTTCCAACAAGTGCGTTCGATATTAACTTAAAAATGCGTTTACCGCTTCAAATTGGTCTCAATAATTTAATTTTGAAAGACACTTTTGACGTTTCTTTTGAGCAAGATTACAGCAAAACACAAGTGGAAACTGGATCTTTGGTTTTAAAACTTGAAAATGCATTTCCATTGGAAGGAGAAATAGATTTATTTTTCTTGGATGAAAATAAGGTCAAAATTGGAGAATTATCTAACATCAATAAAATAAATTCCTCTGTTTATGGCTCGATGACTTCCCTCGGAATCTTATCTAACAAGACGGAATTAAATGTTGCTTTAGATGAAACCATTTTATCACAACTTAATGAAATAAAGTACATTTTTGCGCAAGTTAAATTAAATTCGCCTAATGCAATTAGTAACTTAAGTGAGCAGATTGCCATTCCTGAAAAAGCATTTTTTAGGATGAAAGTTCAAGCAGCGTTTAACCTTGAAAATAGAATCAAATGATGAAAATAAAAACCTTATTTTTTGGATCATTATTCTTGAGTTTTTCTGTGAATGCACAACTTGTGTTGCCAACAGTTTTAGATAGTTCAGAACAGAAATACGCATTGTCTTTGCGCAGTTCTCACGACATTCAAGCATCTGCGATTCAGCAAGAATTTGTTTCAAAATTTATTCGTGGAGGTGAAATTTCTGATGCAATGATTCAATCAAACTTGGGAAATCACAAAGAAATAAACAGATTGGGACGTGAATTTACAAATGAACTAAAATTTGTTAGTCCACTTCCTTTTTTGAAAACAAAAGAATTTAATTTACTTGTTGAATGCAATTATTCGTCGTTATTTTCTGCCAATTATTCGCAAGATTTATTTCGTTTGGCTTTTACAGGGAATCAAGATTTTATTGGTGATACAGCTAATTTTTCTGGAACAAACTTCAAATTTATTGATTTTCAAACATTTGGACTTGGTTTATCACATAAAAAAACTAAATCCATTATTAGCTTAAATGCGGTAAATGTTCAAAATTATTTGTCGAGCCAAATTTCTGATGGGGAATTGATTTTTGCTGGAGATTCCAGTGCCCTTGAATTAAACTTGGCAGGTGATTTCAATTCCACTTTTTCTCAAAAATTTAATAAAGGATTTGGTTTAGCACTTAATTTCAACTTAAACATAAGTGTTCCTTGGAAGGATGAAAGTACCGCTTTTTTTCAGTTTCAAGTGCGAAATTTAGGTTTTGCAAAAGTGCAGCAAGTAAATCGCATTCAGCTTGATACGACCTTAAATTATAAGGGATTTACCTTGGAAGAATTAGTGAATTTTGATCAATCCGTGTTTGAAGGATCGAACTGGCAAGATACATTAAATGTAAAACAAGATACTGTTTCAAGTTTTATTTTTCTGCCGGTCATGATTCAATTTGGAAAGGTCTTGAAAACAGATTTTGATAAGAAAATTCAGAGCTTTTTTGGTGTCAAGATGTATCCGAGTTTGAATTATGTCCCCAAAGTTTATGCTGGACTAGACTATAAAATAAAATCCAGATTTCACGCAGGAATCTCAGCTGCTTATGGTGGTTTTGGAAACCTCAGGGCCGGAATTTATGCAAATTATGCCAGTGAAAAAATGAACATTGGAATTGGCACAGAAGATTTTTATGGATTGATTTCAAAAAAAGGATTTGGACAAATGGTTGGTATTAATTTTCAATGGAAAATACAATGAAAAAGTTAGCATTTTTAGCGTTTTTGGTGCTTTTTCAAGGCATAATTTTTTCGCAAATTAGTTTTTACAAAACATTCTCCGATGGAGGTTATGATGCCGGTGAAGGTGTTGTTCAATTAGCTGATTCAAGTTACTTGATTACAGGTTCATCGTCTAGTTTTCAAGGGAATAATCAAGCCTTTATACTTAAAATTGATAGTTTAGGAAACAGAATTTGGTCTAATCATTACGGTGGAAATGAAGCAGACAAAGGAAGACGAATTTTTCATGTACCAAACGACGGAATTTATGTTGCTGGTCAAAGTAATTCTTTTGGGAACTTTTTTGATGCCTACTTTTTCAAAACAGACGAATTAGGCAATTTTATTTATCAAAAAAATTACGGTACAAGCAGTTTCGAGCAAATTTACGATGCAGTCATGTTACCAGACACTTCTTTTTTATTAGTCGGTGAAACTTCGCACACAGCTAACGAAACGGAGAATATTTACATGCTGAGAATCAATAAGTTTGGAGATACATTGTACACGAAAAATTTCGGTTCAGACCAAAAAGATGTGGCACGTGCAATTCAAATTTTAGACGATACAACTGTTATTATTGCTGGTGAATATTATGTTTCAGATTCCTTAACTCAAAAAGCCTTACTGATCAAAATGCACATTGATGGTACTATTCTATGGCAAAAAACGTACGGGAATTTGGGGAAATCGGTATTTAATGATGTAAACATTTTTGATGGACAAATTAGAGCGGTTGGGTATAATCAATTTGACTTAACAAATTTTGGAAATATTCATCAATACATGATGCGTTCAGATTTGGAAGGAGTTGAGAATGTCAATTATGCTGAAGTACACGATGGAATTCATGCTTTTCAGCACATCACTAAGTATGGTCCAAATTATGATGATTTTTATTTTACTTCTCGAGTGGAGAATAGTTTGGAGGTTGATACCTATCAAGGTGGTTCTGATATAATTATACTGAATTTTAGTCAAGGTATGTATTACAAGGGAACCCATTTTTTTCCATCAAACACCGGTGAAGATTTGTCGAATGAGGTAATTCCAACATCAGATGGAGGACTTTTTCTAATAGGAGCACAAAATTTAGTTGATATAGAGGGAACTAAGATTCTTGCAGTAAAAATTGGACCAAATCACTTGTTTCCATATTCAAATACTCTTCCTGAAAACGCTGAATTTGTTTCTATCAAGGAAAACAAAAATGAATTAAATGTCAATATTTATCCAAATCCAGTTGAAAATTTTATGCAAATTGAAACAAAATTAACCATTAATAATGTGTCGATTTATTCAATTACTGGTGAAAAAGTAAAAGAATTTGAAACAGGAACAAAGAAACTAGAACTTGAATTTTTGCCGCAAGGAATGTACTATCTAGAATTAAATATTGAAGGTGAAAAAACTGTTTACAAATTCATTAAAAATTAGGAAACAAAAAATTACAATCACTTCTCCATCTCATCATTCAGTTTTTTGATGTAGAAAAATGACTTATCAATGCTTTCGTATTTCCCGTTAGGACTTGGTCTAAGCGCTGGTGCAGCAACAATGTAACCGAAAGAGTCGATTAATACATAACTTGGAAAAGATTCAATTTTGTACCTTTTGAAGATTTCTAAATCTTTGGAGATTTCAAATTTCTCCCAAGGAATGGAATTTAGTAATTCAGTTTGTTTTTTGCTGTATTTTTCTTGTTTTTTATAAATCGTGATGATTTCAACATCCTCTTTGTACTTCTCAAACATCGGAATCAAGATATCAATGTCTTTTTCACATTCTTTCAAACTTAAATCCACAAATTGGATGTATAAGTGTTTTTTCAGGTAATCTGAATTTGTTTTGCTTTCACTTTTGGTATTAATCAATTGAAAATCTGGCGCTTTTGAACCTGGTACGATTTCCGTGAGTTTTTCAATCATATTTGCAGCAATGATGCCATTGGGTTTAAAGAGGCTGTGCTTGGACAAACTATCTAAAATCGAAATGATATTCGTTTGCGGAAATTCATTCGTGAAATAAGCATCACCCAAGGATTTGATCATCACAAGTTCCAAAATTTGAACGTTTTTGAGCGTAATTTCCTCTGCCATGGCATTTGCTACGAGTGTTGGACTACTTTTTAACACACCAAGGTAAATTCTGTTATTAGTTTCCATCGGTAAACGCGTAAAAATGTTTTTGTAATAAGCCAACAAGTAATTCATGTACAGATTATTATCATACATCACTGGGTATTTTGCCAAATAAAAATCATACTTTTCAAAGCGCGAACGAATGCCCACAAATTGAATTTCATCCAGCGAAGCGATGGAGTACCTTACATAGGTTTTGAAGAAAAAATTGGTGTCATTTTCATAGTATTTATGCACATTGAGTTTGAATGTATCTAATTGCTGCACAAATTCAACTCCATTGATGTTCTTTTTGTAAAAATACAAGGCCAAAAAGTTGTCCATCCACTTGTCGAAGGTCAAAATTTTGTGATTAATATCTGTCTCTGGAAGGTCTAAAAAAGTAATTTCAATGTCATTGCCCAAAGGTCTATATTCATCGTATTTATTGTTTGCGGGTATATACACTTCATAATTCGCATTTGGTTCGATGTATATGTAACCTTTGTTATTCCTCGATTTGATATAAACTTTTTGTGTTTTGGAATTAAAAAAATTGACAGAAAAAGTTGAATCATCTTTGACAAGCGAAGTAGCAATCAATCGTTCTTTTAAGGTGCAATAATCTTCAATGGCATAAACTTCAACCTTTTCACCGATGTAACTAGGTGCATAGCCGAAAATTTTTGTCATAGGCTCAGCTAAAGCACTGTTGAAAAAGCTTAATAAAAATAGGCTGAATGTGAAAATTATTTTTTTTCTAGTCATATTGAATTACATTTCTGTTTGATTTTCCTTTACTGTTTAACGAGGAAATCAGCATTTGTTACAAATTTATCAATAATCCCGCCATTTTTTGCAATTTCACGAATAATGGAAGAATTTATGTGATTGTAAATTGGATCTGTAATCAAAAATACAGTTTCAACCGAAGAATTTAATGCGTGATTCATGTGTGCAATTGAGCGTTCGTATTCAAAATCTTTCACATCTCTCAATCCTCTCAAAATGTAACTTGCTCCGAGTTCATTGCAAAATTCTACACTCAATTTTTGATAGGGGATTACGCTGATTTTTTCCCTATTTGGAAACAAAGATTCGATGTGTTTGATGCGTGAATCTAAGCTGTAATAAGACGTTTTAGTGGAGTTTATTCCAATTCCAATGATGATCTCGTCAAAAAGAGAATACGCTTTTTCTACTACATTTTCGTGTCCCTTGGTAAAAGGGTCGAAAGAACCCGGAAATAATGCACGTTTTTTCATATCAATAATAATTATTCTGCCTCGGAAATTTCATCGTTTAATGAAGATAGAAAACTAAAATGTACGTTTCCAAAACTTCTCATTTCAAGAAAATTCTTATTTTGACTTAAATCTGTTTGTCGACCATGTTCTATGATGCATAAACCATTACTTTTTACTAATTTTTTCTCATTGATGATGTCCACCAAATCTTGGTGAAAAGTCATTGCATAAGGTGGATCAGCAAAAATAATATCGTATTGTTTTTCAGTTCTTCTTAAAAAATCACGCACATCAGACTTAAAAACTTGAATTGCATCTTTTAATTCATGTTCATTGATGAGGTTTTGGATAAATTTCACGCAATTGTAATTGGTGTCCACTGCAGTAATTTTTCCAGCTTCTCGAGAGGCAAATTCAAGTGAAATATTGCCTGTGCCGGAGCATAAATCTAGAATTTCTAAATTTTGTAAGGAAAATCTGTTTTCCAAAATATTAAAAATTCCTTCTTTGGCATAGTCAGTTGTTGGTCTTGAAGGAAAATTTTTTGGAGTTGCAAATCTTCGTGATTTAAGTATTCCTCTTATTATACGCAAAATTCTTGGTTTTGGATGGTTTGTTTATTGTCAAAAGTAAGCTGAAATTCTTTAAAAACACTCATTTTTTGTAAATTATCTTTCAAAAAGTTGGAAATTTTCGTGGAATCTGAAAATTCTTCTTCTTTGAAACTCAAATCATGAATGCAACAATTGATTTTACCTTTTGAGTCCAATAAATTAAGTTGTTGCAAAGCAAACGAAAGGTAATAAATTACATCATTTGGATGCGAAATTTCATACGAATTACATAAAATTAATTCGCCTTTATTTACAATTCCCAAGTGCATTAAATTTGGGTATGTTGCTAATTGAATCGTAAGTTGAGCACTTTTTTTCATCATTCCTCTAATCAAATGAGCGTATTCATGTTGAATAACAACTCTTGGAAATTTTATTATGAAAAAAGATTTTACCCAAAGTGGAATTTCATAAATTATTGCCAAAGAATGTTCCATCAATCTGTTGAAATCGAGTTCGTTGGAACTGATTTTTTTTGTGAAACAAGTGGCAAAAACATTTTCTATTTCATTTGGTCGAAAAACTGAACTTGGAATGAGTAAGGCATTTTGGGAAATCCAAGAAACTGTAATGTCGTCAAAATCATCGAAATTCAGATTGTTTTTTAAGTCCTGAACTAGGGCATTTAAACTTTCCTTGAATTGAAAATCTTTTTTTTCCGTGAAAATTATTGATTTTATGATTTCAAGATTTCCAGCACTTAACGATGCGAAGGAACAAAAATTTTCGGAAATTTGAATGCACAGTTGTTTTTTCACTTTGGACTTGAATTTTACACAAATTTACATTTTTTTTTGAATTTGGGTGAGAAATTCAGTAGTAAAACTCACTCCTTAAGATTTTTCAAAATTCCACTTCATTTTTTAGCCACTAATTGCACAAATTTTCACTAATTTCTGAAAGAACGAGGTTTTTTTAAACCATTACTGAGGGACGAATGAAAAATTCGTGTAATTAGTGAAATTCGTGGCTAATATTTTTGTGAGTATAATTTTTTTTGGTCTAGGCTCACACAATCCATGATGTTAAAGTAACTTAAGTTTGTAGCCACTAATTGCACAAATTTTCACTAATATTTGAGTTTAAAAAAGATTATTTAAACTATCATTCAGAATTTCGATTGAATAATTCGTGTCATTCGTGTAATTTGTGGCTAATATTTATGTGATTATGATTTTTTTTGGTCTAGGCTCACACAATCCATGATGTTAAAGTAACTTAAGTTTGTAGCCACTAATTGCACAAATTTTCACTAAATATTTGAGAGAAAAAAAGATTATTTAAACTATCATTCAGAATTTCGATTGAAAAATTCGTGTAATTCGTGTAATTTGTGGCTAATTTCAAAGCACATTCACTTCTCGTTCCAAATCAACCCCAAATTTTGCAAAAACATCTTCCTTAATCGCTGTAGATAGGTCCCAAATTTCTTTTCCACTTGCGCCTCCATAATTGACCAACACCAAGGCTTGATTTTTATGTACCCCATAATTTTCGAAGGTTTTCCCTTTCCAACCTGCATTTTCAATCAACCAACCAGCTGGAATTTTTACTGTGTTCGCATCAATAGGGTAGGAAGGTGCAGTAGCATAACTTGACTTGATTTTATTGTACGTCTCTAAACTTACAACTGGATTTTTGAAAAAACTTCCTGCATTTCCAATGAGTTTTGGATCGGGTAACTTGCTGCTTCGAATCTCAATTACCGCATCACTGATTTCTTTGATGCTTGGATTGCTAATTCCTTTAGCTGCTAAAACGTCCTCAATTGCTCCGTAAGACGAATTGATTTGTGGATTTTTGGTTAATTTGAAATACACTTGCGTAATGATGTATTGTCCTTTTTTTTCTTTTTTGAAAATGCTTTCTCTGTATCCAAATTGACACATTTCTTTGCTGAAAGTATGAATTTCGCCAGTTTCAATGTGAAATGCTTCTAATTTTTCAAAAACATCTTTAATTTCAACACCGTAAGCTCCAATATTTTGCATTGGACTAGCACCAACGCTGCCTGGAATCAAGGATAAGTTTTCAACTCCACCAAAATTATTTGCCACACAATACAATACAAATTGATGCCATATTTCACCAGCAGCACATTTAATAAGCACAAACTCATCATCGTCGGAGACGAGTTCCATGCCCTTCAATTCATTTCTTAAAACTAAACCTTGGAAATCTTGTGTCAATAGAATGTTACTTCCTCCTCCTAAAACTAAAAGTTCTTGCCCTTGCTTTTGGGCTAAAACAGATTTTAATTCTTCCAATGAAGAAAATTGGGCAAACATCTTAGTGTTTGCACTAATTCCAAATGTGTTGTATGGTTTTAAATCAATGTTTTCTTCAATCATCACGGAGTTTGTTTTTGCAAAAGTAATTATTTTAGAAAACAAATTTTGCTTTATTTTTTTGGTTTAAAAAACAAAAGCCTATTTTTTCACAATCTTC
>JBIKSI010000194.1:0-5004 GCA_044348665.1 Crocinitomicaceae bacterium | reverse complement strand
AATTATTGATTTAAATAAACTGATACATCTTTCTGGTAAATAAGGACTTACCAAATTGCTTCAGGGTATTTTATTGGCAGAAATTGCATTTCACATAGGATATGTCCTAAGTTTTCTGTGTGTTTGCCTTGCTTCCCTCCTACTATTTTGAAGTCATTTTCTGGTAACTTTAATTTTGCCATGTAAAATATTTCACGAGATTTTTGAGAAAACATTTTGTGATTTTCTGCTAAATCAACACCAATTTCTTTTTCCTTCATTTCAGCATCAATTTCAGATTCTTCAAACAATTCATGTGAAAATTTCCATAAAAAATTGATGGCCGTTTGCATCTTTTTATTAGCCAATTCTGTTCCATCTCCTAAACGAATCATCCATTCAGAACTTCTTCTCAAATGATAAGTAACTTCTTTTAAAGATTTAAGCGCCAATCCTTTAAGAAAGGAATCCTTACTTTCAGACAATTTTGAGAAAAAACAAAAATGAAAATTATCCATAATAAATTGCCTCACAATAATGTGTGCAAAATCAACATTTTTTTGCTCAACCAAAAGACAATTTAAATAGTCATTTTCTTTTCGCTTGTAAACCAAATCATCACTAATTGCAATTTTTTCATTTTCGGCAATTTTTACATAAATTGATTCCGCCATACCAATTAAGTCAAGAGCAACATTGGTATTTGCTAAATCCTCCTCAATAAATGGTGCATTACTTGAATATTCAGATAAACGATGACTCAAAATCAATGCATTATCTGCAATTTGTAGGTAATATTTTGAAATATTTTTCATCATTACATATTTTTTACACCTTCAGGTAAGTTATAAAATGTTGGATGTCTGTAAATTTTATCCATGGATGGCTCTATAAAATAATTTGCCTCTGAAACAGAAATTGAGCTTATTTCCTTACTAGGTACCACCCAAATTCCTGTCCCCTCTCCCCTTCTGGTATATGTATCGCGTGCATTTTCAATGGCCATTTCTCGATCGTAGGCATGTACACTTCCAGCATGTTTATAAGCTTGTCCTGCTTTACTTTGGATAAAAACTTCAAAAAGTTCTCCTTGATTTTCTGTTCGATTGATTTCCTTATTAATATCCATTACTGTTAATTTTTGATTGATGATAAATTGCTGATTCCCTAACCCAAGCCCCATCTTCATGAGCTTTTATGTGGTGATCTAATCTTTCTTGGTTACAAATTCCATTTCCATTAATTACCTGTTTGAATTCTTCCCAATTAATATCACCGTGTTCATATTTTCCGTCTTCCAATAATTTTAAGTGCTCATCCGGAATTTTTAAACCAATTAATTCTGCTTGAGGAATGGTTTTTTGAATGAATTTGTCGCGTAAACTGTCATTACTTTCACGCTTAATTCTCCATTTCATCGCTGTTGTGGTTCTTGGAGAATCCGTATCATGTGGACCAAACATCATTAAGGCTGGCCACCACCAACGATTCAATGCGTCTTGTGCCATTTCTTGTTGATCTTTGGTTCCTTCCATCATTCGCCACATGATTTCATACCCTTGGCGTTGGTGAAACGATTCTTCTTTACAAATTCGAACCATTGCTCTTGAATAAGGTCCGTAGGATGTTCTTTGCAAGGAAACTTGATTTGTAATTGCTGCACCATCGACTAACCAGCCAATTGCGCCAATGTCAGCCCAATTCAATGCAGGATAATTAAAAACCGAAGAATATTTAGCTTTGCCTTCATGCAACCATTGAATAAAAGTATCTCTGCTTACTCCTAAAGTTTCTGCCGCTGAGTATAAATACAAACCATGTCCACCTTCGTCTTGAATTTTTGCTAAAAGAATTTTTTTACTTCTCAAAGAAGGTGCTCGTGTAATCCAATTTCCTTCTGGTTGCATTCCAATAACTTCAGAATGAGCATGTTGAGAAATTTGGCGGATTAAGTGTTTTCTATATTCTTCTGGCATCCAATCATTTGGCTCGATTTTTATTTCAGAATTGATTTTGTTTTCAAATTCTTCCAAAAGCTCTTTTTCACTAACTACAGTATTGATTTGCATGGATTTATATTTTATGTTGCAAATTAAGTCAAAGTTGAAATGTTTCAGAATGATTGCAGTCAAACAAAAACATGATAAATGTCATCATTTGTGCATTTTTTTGTGAAAAGAAGAAAAAATAGCTAATTTTAACTCATGAAACTAATTTTCACAGCAACAATTATAATACAACTTTTCAATTTTTCTGCTCAGTCAAATTTTGAAATTCCGTTTTTCCATGAAAATGACACCGTGATTCATCATTTTGCATTTTCTTTGTCATACAATTCGAAATTTAAACAAGCAAATTGGGTCGCGTATCAAATTACTAGAGATGAATTAGTTAAAGTGACAGAAAGGTCAAATAAGTTTACGGCTGACCCTTTAATTCCCAATTCAAACAATGCAAAATTTTACAAAAAATCTGGATTTGATCGAGGACATTTGGCACCAGCAGCTGACATGAGTTTTTCTGAAATTGCTATGAAGGAATCCTTTTATTTCAGTAATATGTCACCGCAAACTCCAAGTTTTAATCGAGGGATTTGGAAAAAACTGGAAGAAAAAACACGCGAATGGGCAGAAAATTATGATTCACTTTACATCGTCGTAGGTCCTATTTTGCATGATAGTTTGTGTGAAATCGGTGGAGAAAATGGAGTAAAAGTTCCACATCATTATTACAAGGTCATTCTTGATAAAAGTAAAAATCACAACGCTGGAATTGCATTTTTGATACCGAATGAAAATTACAAGGAAGATTTGAGTTATTTTTCTCTATCCATTCAACAATTGGAACTGATAACTGGCATCAATTTTTTTCCAACTTTATCGCCTTCAGAACAAGAGGTTTTAGAAAAAGAGGTTTGTTATTCTTGTTGGTGAATTTACTTGGTTGGGATTATAAATTATATTTGTAATTATTAGGAAATAAAAATCGAAACAAAATTCTTTTAAACACATTTTTTCAAAACACTTTGAGTGATGGTTTAATAAAATCAATGTTTATTTATTATTTGTTTTACGCTTTTTAAACACAAATTTAAATCTACACCAAGATCTACAATTACTATTCCAATAATAATCATCAAAAGTCCCGAATAATTGTACTGAGCCCAAATTAATGAAAGTAAAAAAACACTAAACGAAGTTGAGGAAAGAATAAATTTCTTATTTATTTGCATGTTTGTGGAAGTAAAAATCATAATTAATCTTAATGGAACAAAAAAACCAAAAATTATAAATATACCATAACCATATTTTGGGTCCAATATCAAGTCGAAAGAAATAAAAATCACTCCTAAATCTATCAATGTAGCAAAAAGAAAACGAATTAATTGCATAATCATAATCTCTATTAATTTAATTTTTATTGCTTCAGGTTCATTGCATATCTGTTTAGCTAGAAAATTCAAATTCCTTGTTTTCTTCAAAAATACAAACATAATTCACTAAAGTACAAGTTTATGTACAATTTTTTCAACTTCCAAAACACTTTAGTTGTCTTGGTAACTGAATGCTAAGGAAAAAACTTTATTTGCGCAGCATTGCAACAAAGCGAAGCGATCTCAACGAAGTTAAATGCAGCGAAGCATAACCTGCGGAACTGGGATATGAATATGATTACATTTCAAAGGAAGCTTTTGATCACTATGAATTGATGCTGAAATATCAAAATTTAAAATCTGTTGTAACTGTTTTAACATCAGTTTGGGTTAAAAGTTCTGATATCTTTTTACCCATCTTGAAAAATAAATATTATAGAGAAAAATTTGTTTCTATGGCTCAAGAGTTGAACAAAGTTATGCCTCGGGGAAAATTACTTAAACTCTTCCAATTATCTTCTCACCAATTTTCATATTTACTAAAAGATGTAAAAGAAAAATGTGGACTTTCGGTTTTAAATCGTTGTTTTAATAAACATCCAAACCAATTAACTCAAGAAGATGTGGAAAATCTTAAAGAACTTTACCGAAAAAAGGAATATGCTTGTTGGCCAAATTCTTCGATTTATTTTAAAGGTTTACAAGAAAATTTGATTAATTGCTCCATTACAACTTTTTACAAATATATCCGTCTTTTAGGTCTGAAAAGAAAGTTTATCACTCCCAAACCTAACTGGAAAGGTTGTAAATCTACTCGCACAAATGAATATTTTCATGTGGACACTACCTTCATCAAAAAATTACCATCTGGAGAAAAAGCTGCCATAGTTTTGCTCAGTGATAACTTTTCTAAAGCAATTTTAGGTTATAATCTTGCTTCAGAAAATGGTTCCGAATTTGTAAAAAAAGCAATGGAAATGAGCATCAAAACCGTTCAAGAAAATCATCCAAATTTAATTGAAAAAACTATTTTAGTTGCAGATGGTGGTTCAGAAAACCATGCCGCATGTATTACTGAATTAATTTCTGTTACAAAAAGTCCAATTATGAACAAAGTAATTGCCTTGAAAGATGTGTTGTTTTCAAACAGTCCAATTGAAGCCATTAACAAAATCATGAAAAGATACATACGTCACTATAAACCACAATCTTTGGAAGAACTAGAAAAGTTGCTGCCAGAAATCATAAACGATTATAATTTCATTCGACCACATTTAGCACTGAAAGGAATGACACCTATGGAGGTTTACACAAACAAAAAGCAACAAGATTATTCTGAGCAAATTGCCCAAGCTCGAAAACTTCGAATTGAACAAAATACTAAAAAGTGCTGTGTTGCTTTTTAAGTGCTTCTAAATTCAAAATGGAATAAAAATATCATTTTTTATCATCCTATACCAAATAAAATTCTTGTTAAGTTTACAATTTCAATAATTTGGACTTGAATTTTATACTGTTTAGTTTCAATATAATACTCCCCATTTTTCGGACAACTGATTAAATTGTAATTTTAACAGTTGAATATGAAAAAAGAAAGAAGAAAATTTAGTGCTGCTTTCAAAGCAAAAGTTGCTATTGAAGCTATCAAAGAA
>JBIKSI010000193.1:0-5008 GCA_044348665.1 Crocinitomicaceae bacterium | reverse complement strand
AAAAAATCACTTAATTTATTGACAATCAAATGTTTATATATGTATTGAATTTAGTTTTAGTAATAAAAATTGAACATCTGAAAAAAATCGTTATTTTTGTCAAAAGAAAGGTTTCGAACACTTCTAAATTGAAATCTACGGGAATTTGCGCATAAAATCACCTTTAGATCTGCGGGAAAATTTTCAATCTATACCTCAATACTTCTAATCAACAATTCCAAAATATTAATTGCAGCTTTCGAAATCTTTGTTCCTGGACCAAAAACACCAAAAACACCAGCATCATACAAGAAATCATAATCTTGCTGCGGAATAACGCCACCTGCAACAACCATGATGTCTTCGCGACCGTAGTTTTTCAACTCAGCGATCACTTGTGGAACCAAGGTTTTATGTCCAGCAGCCAAGGAGGATACACCCAAAATATGTACGTCGTTCTCAACTGCTTGTTTTGCGGCTTCAGCTGGAGTTTGAAACAATGGACCAATATCCACATCAAAACCTATGTCTGCGAATGAGGTAGCAATTACTTTTGCCCCACGATCGTGTCCGTCTTGTCCCATTTTTGCAATCATGATTCGTGGACGACGGCCTTCCAACTCGGCAAATTTGTCTGCCAATTCACGTGCTTTTTCAAATTCTTTATCTTGCATAGCTTCTGAAGAATAAACGCCACTAATCGAACGAATTGTTGCTTGGTAACGACCAAATGTTTTTTCCATAGCAGATGAAATCTCACCCAAAGTAGCTCTTTTTCGTGCACAATCTATTGCTATTTCTAATAAATTTCCATTTCCAGGCTGTGCCGCTTGAGCCAATTTTTCTAAGGCTTCTTGAGCTTCTGACTCATTTCGCTCTGCTTTTAATTTGTTTAAGCGTTCAATTTGAGACAAACGAACTTTCGTATTGTCCACATCTAAAATGTCAAGTTTGTCTTCTTTTTCACGCTGGTAGCGATTTACGCCAACGATAATATCTTTTCCTGAGTCGATTTTTGCTTGTTTTCGAGCTGCCGCCTCTTCGATTCTCATTTTCGGAATTCCAGTTTCAATCGCTTTCGCCATTCCTCCTAATTCTTCGACTTCTTGAATCAATTTCCACGCTTCATCCACCAATTCTTCGGTCAATTTCTCCACGTAGTAACTTCCTCCCATTGGATCAATTACGTTTGTAATTCCAGTTTCTTCCTGAATGTATATTTGTGTGTTTCGAGCAATTCTCGCTGAGAAATCTGTTGGTAAAGCAATCGCTTCGTCTAAGGCATTTGTGTGCAGGGATTGAGTTCCACCAAGTGCTGCAGCCATCGCTTCAATACACGTTCTAGCCACGTTATTGAATGGATCTTGCTCTGTTAAACTCCAACCTGAAGTTTGGCAATGTGTTCTTAAAGCCAATGATTTTGTTGATTTTGGTTCGAATTGACTAACCAGTTTACTCCACAATAACCTTCCTGCACGCATTTTGGCAATTTCCATAAAGTGATTCATTCCAATCGCCCAAAAGAAACTCAAACGTGGTGCAAATTCATCCACCGCCATTCCAGCTTTAATTCCTGCTCGCAAATATTCCAAACCATCTGCTAAAGTGTATGCCAACTCAATAGCAGCCGTTGCTCCAGCTTCTTGCATGTGGTAACCTGAAATGGAAATCGAATTGAATTTTGGCATGTTTTGAGCTGTGTATTCAAAAATATCAGCAATTATTTTCATGGATGGAGCTGGTGGATAGATGTACGTGTTTCGCACCATAAACTCCTTCAAAATATCATTCTGAATCGTTCCTGTCAGTTGTTCTTGTTTCACACCTTGTTCTTCCGCTGCAACAATATAAAAAGCCAAAATTGGTAATACTGCGCCGTTCATCGTCATGGAAACCGACATTTCATCCAAAGGAATCGAATCGAATAAGATTTTCATATCTAGAATGGAATCTATTGCAACACCTGCTTTTCCTACGTCGCCCACAACACGCTCGTGATCAGAATCGTAGCCTCGATGCGTTGCCAAATCAAAAGCAACCGAAAGTCCTTTTTGTCCTGCAGCTAAATTTCTTCGGTAAAAAGCATTTGAATCTTCCGCTGTAGAAAATCCGGCATACTGACGAATGGTCCACGGACGAATGGCATACATCGAGCCGTAAGGTCCGCGCAGATAGGGAGCAATTCCAGAAACGTAGCCAATGTGTTCCGTATTTTCGATGTCTTTTTGATCGTAAAACGATTGCAAGGTAATTTTCTCCGCCGTTTCGTAGGAGTCAATCGCAGTGCGTGTTTCCGAATCAGGAATTTCCTTCCAAGGAATGTTTGAAAAATTAATTTTGGTCATTTGTTTTTAATGTTTATTAGTGTCAAATGGTTTCGCTAAATAAAGTAATAATAAAATAATTCAATTTTAATGTGGCTCAGCTCATTTTAATTTTCTCTGTTGTGTTTTATAATTTCATTTTCAATAAATGCCGCTAATATTTCTTTGCTTGGTAATTCGACTAAATATTTTGAGACAAATAATTTTTCGTCCATGCCACTTAGTGCATACTCGACCAACTTTTTACCTTTATTCGTGCAAAGTAATATTCCTATCGGGGGATTATCGCTTTCATGTTTAATTTCTTCTCGAAAGTAAGAAACATAGGTATTGAGTTGTGATAAATGCTCGTGTTTAAATTCGTCAACTTTTAGTTCAATCAAAATGTGACATTTTAGCACACGGTGATAAAACACTAAGTCGACGAAGTAATAGTTTTCATCAATCAAAATTCGTTTTTGTCGTGCTTCGAAACAAAATCCATGTCCCAATTCGAGCAAAAAACTTTGAATATGATTCAGTAAGGCAACTTCTAAGTCTTTTTCTTCAACAACTTCTTGTGCTTTTAATCCTAAAAATTCAAACGAATAGATGGATTTTATAATCTCTTTAGGGTCAAAAGTTTCAGCAGTTTCGTGGGTAATTTCGCTTAATTTTTCTTTATTCAAACTCATCCCACTTCGTTCAAAATAAAGCGTATTGATTTGCCTTCTTAATTCGCGTACACTCCAGGATCCTTTGATACATTCGATTTCATAAAATGTACGTTTTAAAGGTTCTTTGATGACAAATAATTCTACAAAATGTGAAAATGATAATTTATGGATCAATACATTTGGAGGCATTAAAAGAGATCTGTCCGACAGTGTCGGACTTATTTGTAATTCTGCTGACACTGTCGGAGGAATCGTATTTGATTGATTGTCGGAAGTTTGTAATTGGGCAGACAGTGTCTGCCCAATTGGAATTAGATTTTGAATACCTAGTTTTTTCAATTGGTCGGGTACAGCATGACCAATTTGCGGATATAAGAGGAAAAATAGTCTGAAATTTTTTAGATTTCTATGACTTAAACCTTCAATATTTACCCTTTCAGCTAAATTTTCTAACAACTTTTCCCCATATTTCGCTCGATCTTCTCCTTTTTGTTCAAATTCTACAATGTAAAAACCAATCAACCAGTTGCGCAGTGTCAATGACAAATTCACAGACTTTACAGCATACTGTTGAAAACCAACATGGGTTTCTTTGACTGAGTTTACAAGTAAATCAAATTTCATGATTAGAACTAATTGATTTCTTTTTCAATAATGAGCGAATTCAATCCGAAATAAGCTGAAGCATTCTCTTTCCAAATCAAATTACTTGCATCTGGATTTGGGAATTTCGTTATTCCAATTAAGGTTCTTTTCTTCTCGAGATGCAATTCTACTCTTTTTGAAGACGTAGTTTTAATTTGTTCAAGCAAGGAATTCAAATTTCCTGAACTTTCTATTTCTTGGAAAAGTGACCAAGCTTTGTCTGCCAAATTTTCTGTTAAAGATTCAATGGCGTAACTTCCACCAACAGCGTCTAATACTTTTTCTAAATACGATTCTTCTTTTAAAATCAAAGAAATATTCGTTGCCATTCGTTCCGCTAATTCACTTGAACCAGCAGTAGAATTTTTATCATACGCTTGATTGATGATGTGATTCGCTCCACCCAACACTGCTGACATTACTTCGGTTGTTTGGCGCAATAAATTGGTGTAAGGATCTTTCAGGGACTTATTCAAAAAGCCAGATTTGGAAGAAATTTGAACTGTTTCGTTACAACGGTGTTCAGGTGAATAAGAACGAGCAATTTTTGCCCAAAGTAAACGAAAGGCGCGAAGTTTGGCAATTTCAAACAAGTAACTTGAACCAATTCCGAAGGTAAAGTGAATGTTCAGCAAAGCATCATCTACAGATCTTCCCACTTGGGTTTGTTGAAACAAGTATGAATGACCCAAATTCAGGGCAAATGCAATTTCTTGTGCACAATTTGCTCCCGCTTGCTGCATAGAATAAGCGTCAACTTCAAAATTTCGTATGATTCCTTGTGTTGCAAAGGATAATAAATCTTCGTTTTTGAGTGTGTTTTCAGTTGCTAAAGGATTGTAATTCAACAAAATTTCTCCACATTTTTTGTTGTCAAAATAGTTTTTTACAGCCGAAAAAGTGGAAGTATCCGTACACGAAATAAATGTTTTAATGTATTCAAATTCAATTCCAGCGAAAAGTACATTTAAATCGACTTGTTGATCAGAAAATTCAAAATGTAAGGCAGAATTTCCTTTCATCAATAAATCAAGTGCTTTTTGGTTGGCAGATTTCGCATCATTAACACATATTTCGCCAACAATCGACCAATCGTTTAATTCAGAGAAAAATCCTCTTTTATAAGGGAAAACACCAGGTGTTTCGTCTGAAAGCTTAGCATCATCGTTGTGAAAAAAAGCAGGGTATTTCAACTCTTCAATTTCATCGGTTTTGATCAAAGAGCTTTCAAAATCAGCTCCTTTGAGTTCCTTTGTTAATACTTGAATCCAATCTTGTTTGGATGATTTCGGGAAGTTTTCGAATAATTTATTCATTTGAACTTGTTGAATTATTTGATATGCTTGGAATTTTATTGTGCATTTTTAAAAATACAATGGTACTAATTATGGTTAACAAAAATGG
>JBIKSI010000192.1:0-5057 GCA_044348665.1 Crocinitomicaceae bacterium | reverse complement strand
GTATTGCCTAAAAATTATCCTTTCAAAAATTTTGAGTATTCACCAAAATTATTTTTCTAATAGGAAATACTCAAATCTAGTTCAAATTAGGGTCTGACTTTTTCAGCAGACCCTAAATAAAGGCCTAAATGACTAGAATACAACTTTGATTTATCATAAGGCGTTTTTTAATGAATATTCAAGCAAATAAGCGTAAAACTATAGAAAAGCTAACAAAAATTCGATAAACGACGGGATTTTGTAAACGAACAAATGTTAATAAAAGTTGAGTGCAGCAATGAGGCTAAATTTCCATTTAATTTCTAAAAGAATAGTGCTTTTGAGAAAGGTAACTCAAAACTAAAATAATTGATGTTGTCAATATTTGGCTTGGCATGGGCCACCATAAAAATACTTCAACAAACAATTTTAGTAAAAAATAATTGACTAAAACAAATAAAACTAGAAAAAACAAATGTCTTCCCAATTGCTGCTTTCCTCTTAAATCACTTGCGCTCCAAACAATGTACTTACTTAATAAAAATCCTATTGGGAAAGTAAAACCAAATGACATAAAAAAAGAAGCAATATGAGGTTTGAAAGCATAAAATCCTAAGTCTAAATCTTTTTTATCCAAAAAATAATGAAAAGTCAAATAATAAATTACAAACCCCAACAAGGTATTAAAACCTCCGCATGCAATATAGTAATAGGTTTGCTTTGGCATAATTTTTTTCACCAGTGGATAAAAAAAATCAAGGATTTGGATTATTAACCTTATCAGAAAATTATTGTCATTATACATTTTTACAAAAGTACTAATATTTAAAAAATAGGCAAATTTGAATCTTTATAAATCATTAATTTGTCGAAATAATTAAATTCAATTGATTTAAAACGTAGCAAAATCGATTTTATTTTTGTAAATTCGCTACTGCAAAAAAATATGTTCTAGTTTAATAGTTCATTTTTTAACATTGTATCATACTATTTATGAATAAAAATAGACGCAGAAAAGAATACAGTACCTTGATGATTGTTAATAAAAACAATCCAAATACGAAGTCATTCTCGATCCAAACTAAACATTTGGCACGTCTAAAATACTATGTCTTATCTTTAGCAATTTTGCTGGTAGCACTTATAATATCCATCTTCATTTTAAGCTCAAAATACAGACAAAATGAACATGCAAAAAAAGAATTAGAACGCTTCAAAAAGGAAATTGCTGGTCCTCTTGCAACTGACACAAATATTGCTAGAATCTACATTAAAAAAATAGATCATCAATTGGTGAAAATTAAAAAATATTTGCAGCAGCGTGGAATTAAGCATTCTTTTAATTTATGAGGAAGTTCAAATGAGAAACAAAAAGCCATTGATTCCTACAAATATTATAATGTTTATTTGGCAGCATTATTGAAAGATATTAAATACATGCCATTAGGTTATCCCCATTTTAATCACAATAATTCTCGCTACGGATACCGATCAAATCCATTTCATGGTGGTGGTTCAGAATTTCACTCGGGAGTTGATATTAGTGGAGACACGGGTGACCCGATTAAAAGTACTGCAAATGGAACTGTTTTTTTAGCAGATTGGAGCTCAGGTTATGGCAAATGTATTCGAATAAAGCATAGTCATGGATATGAAACATTGTATGGGCATTTGTCAGAAATTAACGTGAAAAATGGTCAGAAAGTAAAAGCGAATCAAGAAATTGGAAAACTGGGTTCAACTGGTCGCTCCACCGGATCACATTTACATTACGAAGTTCGTTACATGGGAAGACCCATTAACCCAACAAAATTTTTAGATTTATAAAATAGAAAATATGTCTTTATTCGGAAAAAAACAAAAAAGATTTAGTTGATACACACATTTCAACAATAATCAGTGATGGTTGTAAAATAGATGGAAATATTTCAACAACTAGTACAATCAGAATTGATGGTGTTGTAAACGGTGATGTTGTTGCTAATCAAGGAATAATTGTTGGAAACAGTGGTCAAATTCTTGGCTCAATAAAAGCGGAAGAAGCAGTTGTTTTTGGTAAAATTGCTGGAAATATTCATGTTAAAAAACTTGAAATAAAAACTTCAGGACACATTACTGGTGACATTTCTACGCAAACAATTGAGGTTGAATTTGGTGCAATTTATAATGGTAGAGTAAAAATGACAGATTCTAATTCATCAGCAAAACCTATTTCAAGTACATCCAAAGAAAAGGAGGCATATATCACGGAATAAGTTCGTAAATTTTATTCACAACTCCTTTATTATTTTCAACAAAGTTTTCGGCTTTAACTTTTAGCAAAGGAAGATTTTTTTGAATAAAATCAATAGCCGAAGGCAATTCTTCTTTGTTACTCACTGTGAATCCTATTCCTGCGTCAATAAATTGCTGTGCCTCAGGAAATTTTGTGAATTTTGGTCCAAAAATAACAGGTAATCCAAAAACTGCTGGTTCTAAAATGTTGTGCAATTTACCTGTAAATCCGCCTCCAATATATGCAAAACTTCCATAAGAATAGGCATTTGAAAGTTTACCTATGCAATCAATGATTAGTATGGATTGATTGTTATATTTTTCTTTAAACTCTGAAAATAAAATCGTGTTTGAAGCAAACATTTTTTCAATTTCCACAATATGCCTTGACGAAATATCGTGCGGTGCAATGATTATTTTCTGTTTTGAAAGTAACTTATCAATTTCTTCTTTCAAAAATTGCTCGTCAATCGTCCAAGAACTTCCCAAAATAAATGCTTTTTCTCCTCCATTTAAAAAATATTCTATAATTTCATCCTTAACAAGTCCTGACTTATTTTCCAAAACGCGATCAAAGCGCATATCACCCACCTTTGTGACATTTGAAAAATTAATCTTTTTTAGCAAGTCATGGGATTCATCATTCTGAACAAAAATATGGTCAAAACAATGGATTGCTTTCCTGAAAATTATACCATACCACTTAAAAAAGCGCTGATTTTCGCGAAAAATAGCACAAATAGAATAAATTTTTACCCCCTGATTTTTCGCTTCAAAAATAAAATTGCACCAAAATTCGTACTTTACAATGTAGAATTCCTTAGGTCTAAAATGTGATATAAAATCTCTTGCATTGCTTTTCGTATCCAAGGGTAAATAAGTAACAAAATCAGCTGGATGTTGTCGTTTATGATAATTTTCGAACCCAGAAGGACTAAAAAATGTAAGAAGAATAAATATTTCTGGTTTTTCTGCTCGAATTTTATTCATCAAGGGTAAACCTTGGTCAAATTCTCCTAAGGAAGCACAATGAAACCAAATTATTTCTTTATTTGAATCATTTTTTGGTAAATTTTTTCTCCAATTTTGACGACCGATTATCCATTTTTTTGCTTTGGGATTAAAAAATTGAGCAAGCCAAAAAACAAGAAATAAGATTCGAATCGAAAGAGAATAAAACATTGAAATCAATTAATTGAAGTAGAAATCTTTCGGTTTTCTTTTGTAAATGGGAATAAACCAGCCAGCTCTAAATCCAATTTGAAAGTCTTTCATTATTTCTTTAGAAACTGGAATATTAGGTTGATCAAAAAATATAGTACGTTGATTCCTAGTAAATCCTTGTTGCGCATAAAAACCTCCGTAAAATTTTATTAAAGAGGAATTTGACATGAAAGCATAACCTAAAAATTGATGAAAATTTATTCCTTGTACCAAGCGGTCATAGCCTTTACGGTAATCCAATTCAATTTGTGGAACCACATGGTCTTGCGTTTCAACTCTCATTTTATGTGCTAAAAAGCCAACACCACCATTGACAAAGAAACCAGAGTTTTTTGTAAGGCTCAAATAAGGTAGAACTTTTCCAATACTGAGATTTGCATTAAAACCACGAGCCAAAACAAGCACTTTTGCAATATCTCCATTAACATCGGAAATATTACCATTAGAATCGACCAATTCGTCAAATAATCCAGTTGCGTTTATTTTATCACCAAAAATAAAATTAGATTCTACACCCCAAAACCAATTTTTATTCGTTTTGTATCCAGCAATGAAACCTAAGTGGTTCAAATATCCGAACTTTTTGGCTAAATCTTTTTGAGGAATATTTCCACCATAATGAACTGCAACCCAAGGAGTGCCAATAACACTATCTTTCAAGTTTTGCTGTGCAAATATCGTTGAAGTAAAAAATAAAAGTAAAAAAAGCAATTTCATTTTAATCATTTACTAAAGTAACGAAAAATTGACCAGAAAATTATAAAGATGCAAAATTATAATTTAGAACTGTTCTCTGTCAAGAATTTTGCGAATGCATTCAATTCATCCACACTAATTGTTGTAGTGTTTTTTGATGTTGAATTATTTAACCTTACAAATGGTACCCATTTTCCTGTTGGTTCTTTCACGGTGGTCGACTGAACTTCTTTCCAGATAAAAGTTCCAGCTTGATCAGAGTTTACAATTTTTCCTTCGTAATACTTCTCCTTGGTATCTACGTAGTATTTTTCTTTCTTGGTTGTTGGTGTGGAGGATGTTTTTTCAACAACTAGTTCAAAATAAGCACCAACTTCAAAACCTTTTGATGTTAAGTAAGAAACTTCTATTGCACTAGTTCTTGATTTACTAAGGTAATCCGAATTTAAAGTACCAATCGTTGATATTATTGTTTCTACCTCACTTTTTGAAAGTTCAACAACCCTGACATCAGCAGCTGCAAAACTTTTAGTTTCCAAAACTAATTTATTATCAGTACTAGAATTTGACAAGTCTTTACTTGTTAATACACTAACTTTAAAATCCAAGATTTTACCAATCTCTACAATGGTTTTTTCTTTGATTGAATTTTGAGAAAATAAACTTACTGATAAACCAGTAGATAATAAAAATAATAAAACTAATTTTTTCATTTTGAATAATTTGGAGGGCAAAGGTATTAATTTAATTCTAAATAAAATCACTAGTGTCCGATAAAAAAATCTTGTAAAAGTGGGGATTTCTGTTACGAATTCCCCACTTTCATGTAATTTGGTCTTGCAAACATAAATTACATGAGTAAAAGTAACCATTTTTTCGGTCAA
>JBIKSI010000002.1:0-50702 GCA_044348665.1 Crocinitomicaceae bacterium | reverse complement strand
GTTACCTCAACGTACTCGTCGCCTTGGATGTATTCCAAACATTCTTCTAAAGAAAAGATTTTTGGTGGAGCCAAACGTACTTTTTCGTCAGCACCAGATGAACGCATGTTAGACATTTTTTTCGTCTTAGTAACATTCACACACAAATCTCCAGCTCTTGAGTTTTCACCAATTACTTGACCTTCGTAGATATTTTCGTTTGGTGCAACAAAGAATTTACCTCTATCTTGCAAATTATTCAATGAGAAAGGAATTGAAGTTCCTTGTTCCAATGAAATCATTGATCCATTTTGACGTCCAGCGATTTCACCTTTGTAAGGTTGATATTCCAAGAAACGGTGGTTCATAATTGCTTCACCAGCAGTTTGAGTCAATAAATAGTTTCTCAACCCGATGATTCCTCGAGAAGGAATTTCAAAAGTGATGATCATACGTTCTCCTTTAGGAACCATATTTTTCATTTCACCTTTTCTTTTCGTAACAGCTTCAACAGCAACTCCTGAGTGAACTTCTGGTAAATCGATTGTTAATTCTTCAATTGGCTCACATTTCACACCATCAATTTCCTTGATGATTACTTGTGGCTGACCAACTTGTAATTCATAACCTTCACGACGCATTGTTTCAATTAATACTGATAAATGCAATACACCTCTACCAAAAACCATCCATTTGTCTGCTTTGTCGGTATCTTGAACTCTTAGTGCTAAATTTTTCTCTAACTCTTTGTTTAAGCGATCAGAAATATGACGAGAAGTAACAAATTTACCTTCTTTTCCAAAAAAAGGAGAATCGTTGATTGAAAACATCATGCTCATTGTTGGCTCATCCATTTTGATGGTTGCCATCGGCTCTGGATTTTCGAAATCACAAACAGAGTCTCCAATTTCAAAACCTTCAATACCTGTAAAAGCACAAATATCTCCCGCTTGAACTGAATCAACTTTTCTTTTCTCAATTCCTTCGAAAACAAAAACTTCCTTAATTCTATGTTTTTGCAAAGTTCCATCCGCTTTTGCTAAAACGATTGGTTGATTTTCTTTCAATTCACCTCTTGTCAAACGACCAATCGCGATACGTCCAACGTAAGAAGAATAATCTAATGAAGTAATCAATAATTGTGTATTTCCTTCTGGAATTGTAATTGGTGGGAAATAATCTAAAATGGTATCTAAAAGCGCAGAAATGTCTGTTTTTGGACTTCTCCAATCGTCAGACATCCAACCGTTTTTAGCAGAACCATAAACCGTTGCAAAATCTAATTGTTGCTCGTTAGCATCTAACTCAAACATCAAGTCAAAAACTTTCTCATGAACTTCTTCAGGAGTACAGTTTTCTTTGTCAACTTTGTTAATTACAACTAATGGTTTTAAACCCAAAGCTAATGCTTTTCCAAGTACGAAACGAGTTTGTGGCATTGGTCCTTCAAAAGCATCTACCAACAAACAAACACCATCAGCCATGTTTAATACACGTTCTACCTCACCACCAAAATCGGCGTGACCAGGAGTGTCAATGATGTTAATTTTTGTTCCTTTGTACAATACAGATACGTTTTTAGATACGATTGTGATTCCTCTTTCACGCTCTAAATCGTTGTTATCCATAATTAAATCACCTGTCAAACGTTCTCTTTCATTTTCAACGTTTCCAGCTTCAATCATTTTATCCACCAAAGTCGTTTTTCCGTGATCGACATGGGCGATAATTGCAATGTTTCTAATTTCCATTCTTTACTTAGATTTTAGACGAAAGACAAAAGACAAAAGACTTAAATTAGTCTAATGTCTAGGGTCTTTAATCTATTAGTCTTTATTATTAATAACTGCTTTTTTTGTAACTTTTATCTGAATTGAATCCACCTCCAGATTTACCTTTGAAACCGCCACCTGAGCGACCTCTATCTCCACCTTCGCTTCTTCTTTCTCCTTTGAATCCACCTCGATCGCTTGAACCAGTTCTAGAACCTCCAGAAGAACTTCCGTAACCTTTATCAAAACGACCTCCGCCAGAATTTCGATCACGTGAGCCAGAGAATCCTCCGCCACCGCCACCAGTTCTTGGTCTTGATTCCGCTTTTTTCTTCGTAATTTCAATGCTCACTTTATTACCTTCGTAATCAGCACCATTCACTTTACTTAGAATGTTATCTGCGTGTTCGTTGTCTGCTTCAAAAAATGAAAAAGATGGTAGGATGTCAATTTTTCCGATGTTTCCAGAATTTAATCCAGTTTCATCACAAATAACTCTCAATAATCCACCAGGATTTAATCCATCTCTTTTTCCGATACTAACGAAAAAACGTGTTTTGTTTGCGTCATTTGATCCAAAAGCAGATCTTTCGCTTCTTTCACCTCTATCTCTTCTTTCACCACGATCGTTTGATCTTTCAGAACGTTCACCTCTTTCTGATCTTTCGCCTCTTTCTTTTCTGTCAGAATCAGCATTCAAATCTCCAGCACGTTGGTAATATTCAACGAAACGGTTAAATTCTGTATAGATGAATTTTTTGACCACTTCTTCTTTTGACAAATCTTCGAAATCCGCCATGATTGCTGGCAAGAATTTAGCAATATTGTCTTCTTTTACTTCTGTTTCTTTGATTTTATTAATCAAACTAGAAAGTTGAATAGAACAAATATCTTCTGGATTTGGCATTTTTCCTGCTAAGAAAACTGTATTGATTTGTTTTTCAATTGCACGAATTTTAAAGTTTTCTCTTGTGTTAATTAAAACCAAAGATTGACCTTTTTTACCAGCACGAGCTGTACGACCTGAACGGTGCGTATAATTCTCTATATCATCTGGTAAATTGTAGTTTATTACGTGAGAAATAGAATCCACATCAATACCACGCGCCGCAACGTCAGTAGCAACTAATAATTGAAGGGTTCTTTCACGGAAACGTTTCATTACATTGTCGCGTTGCGCTTGAGATAAATCTCCATGCAATGGCTCAGCGTTGTAACCGTCTTTACTTAATTTTTCTGCTACAGATTGCGTTTCATGTCTTGTTCTACAAAAAACAACACCGAAAATATCTGGATTTGAATCGATAAGACGTTTCAAGCCAGCATATCTATTCGCTTCTTTTACAGTATAATAGATGTGTTCGATGTTTTCATTACCTTGGTTTTTTGAACCAATTGAAACCTCAAGAGGGTTTTCCATGTAATTTTTTGCAATTGCAGCCACTTCTTTTGGCATTGTTGCAGAAAACAACCAAACGTTTTTATGCTCGGGCGTTTTTTCTAAAATGGTATCAATATCTTCTTTGAATCCCATGTTTAGCATTTCATCTGCCTCATCTAGCACTACACACTCAACTTCACTTAAATTAATGGCTCTTCTGTTGATCAAATCGTTCAAACGACCAGGAGTAGCAACAATAATTGTCGCTGTTTTCACTTGTGTCATTTGTCTTCTGATATCAGAACCTCCATAAACTGCTACGATAGAAGTTGCCTTATCGTATTTTGAATAGTTCTCCAGGTCTTTGGTGATTTGCAGACAAAGTTCTCTTGTCGGGCAAATAATCAAGCCTTGTGGGGCATTGATTCCTGGTTTTACGTTGTTCACTAACGGCAATCCGAATGCTGCCGTTTTTCCTGTTCCTGTTTGAGCTAAACCAACAAAATCGCTTTCACTTTTCAATAAGTGCGGAATTGCCTTTTGTTGGATAGGAGTTGGTACATCAAACCCTAAATCGGTAATCGACTTCAGTACCTCACCCCTTAGCCCTAATTCGCTAAAGGTCATATATAATAATAAAATAAAAATTCACTTACCCCCATGGTAAGCGAGGGCAAAGATACGACCTTTTTTCCTTGCTTCGACAAAAGGAGCGAAAATTCGTGAATTATTAACAATTATTTCATTTTGGGGTGGTGGGGTGTTGATAAGTTTGGGAGAATACTATAAATAAGGGTATTATATTCTATTCAAAACATCAGGAGCATTTTTGAATGTCAAGAATTCAGAATATGAATAGACAATTAATTCCATGGAAAGGTAACTGCTAGTTTAATGTGTTCCCATTTTTTTGTTCATGAAATTGGAAGGTTAAAAATGAATGTTATTATAATCTTAATGCTGATGTTTTGTTTACTTCTGTATTATAATAATGAGTTAATAACGAAGAGTTGCTAAGGAAAAATAAATTTATTTTATAATTTCGTTAAAAAAAATAAAATTATGAGTGAAAAAATGAGCGAAAACACCAATGCACTAAATTGGTTTGAAATTCCTGCTTTAAACATTGAACGAGCAACGAAATTTTATGAGTCGATTTTTGAGATACAAATGTTTCAAATGGAAATGATGGATAATAAAATGGCTATGTTTCCAACAAACGCTGATGGTGGAAAAGTTGGCGGCTGTTTGTGCCAAAGTGAAATGCATGTACCAAGTAAAACGGGTGCATTAATTTATTTAAATGCAAATACCGATTTACAATTGGTTTTAGATAGAATTGAAAAAGTGGGAGGAAATATTACATTACCAAAAACTGAAATTGGAGGAAATGGATACATGGCCTTTTTTGAAGATTCTGAAGGAAATGTAGTAGGGTTGCACTCAAACGATTAATACTAAATCGACGAATTGTTTTCTAATTATTCCATTTATTGTTAAATTCTCAAATTGATTTTTTCTGATAAACTAAATATTTAATGTTAATTTTGTGCAAAGATTTTTAATTTGTCAGATTTCATAATATACCGGTTTCCTGGTAAGGAAATAGTGAAAAAAGTTGGTTTTTTTGAGGAGGTTTTACCTTCAAAAATTGTAAGTGGATTCGTTGTAACAAATCTTGACTTTTCAAAATGTTATCTATTTAATGAAAATGATTCTGAAGCTTCTGGTTTTCATTTTTCTCAAATTGAGCCTTATGTGATGTCAGCTCGGGAATATTACCTCCAAGCGCATGAATTACTGAATGGTTTGAATCAATTTCACATGGAAAAGGCAGTGTTTTCAAGGATAAAATCTTTCGCTTTTGATGAAAATTTAGTTCAAAAACTGTTTGATGAATTAGAAGCAAATTACAAAAACGCTTTTACATATCTAATTTCGAGTGAAAAACTAGGAACATGGATTGGTGCCAGTCCTGAAATTCTATTAGAAGTACATTCCGATTTTATGTTTACTACAGCATTAGCTGGAACTAAAAGAAATGACGAAATTGATCAGGAATGGGGAGAAAAAGAAGGTTTTGAACAGCAAATTGTAACTGATTATCTTGTTGAAAAACTAACTAAATTAAAACTCAAAGGAATTGAAACTCAAGGACCTTATGATTTTACAGCTGGTCCTTTAACTCACCTAAAGACAGATATTTATGCGGATCTAAATAATGTTTCACCATGGAAAATTGCTCAAGAAATTCATCCCACACCTGCTATTGGAGGTTATCCTAAATTGGAGGCAATTAATTTGATTCATGCGATTGAACCACATAATCGTGAACTTTATACAGGCATCATTGGTTTAATAGATGAGAAATCTAGTCGATTATACGTGAATTTGAGATGTGCACAAGTGCAGAAAGATAAAATTTATTTGTACCTTGGTGGCGGATTTACGAAGCAGTCAATTCCAGATTTGGAATGGCTAGAAACGGAGAATAAAAGCAAAACTCTATTAAATTATGTCAAGAAAGTGCTGGCAGAAAAATAATTATTGATGATTTCAAGTGCAAAAAAAAATGTTCAATTATTTGTAGAAGCCTGCGTTTCTTATGGTTTAAAACAGGTGGTGGTTTCTCCTGGATCACGAAATGCTCCATTAATTATAGCTTTTAATCAACATCCTGAAATTTCTTGTGTCGTTGTACCAGACGAGCGGTCAGCCGCATTTTTTGCTATGGGAATGGCGCAACAAACTACGGATTTAGTTGCGGTTTTATGCACTTCTGGTTCTGCACCTATCAATTATTACCCAGCAATTGCCGAAGCATATTATCAGCGAATTCCTCTGGTAGTTATTACTGCTGATCGACCGCAAATCTGGGTGAACCAGGGGGATGGACAGACCATTGTTCAAAGTGGACTGTTTAAGAATCATATTAATTATAGTGTTGATTTTGATGATGTTAATTCGGGATCAGACTATCAATGGTACATGAAACGTGAAATTGCCACTGCTTTTTCTCATGGACTTTCTTCATCGAAAGGCCCCATACATTTTAATTTTGGATTTAATGAACCATTGTATTTAAAAGAAGAAATTGAATTTTCAAAAGGAGAAAAAATTCAAATTGAAACTCCAAAATTATCACTTAACTCAAATCAAGTAACTCACCTTAAAAATGCGTGGAATAAATATCCGCGAAAAATGATTTTATGTGGGCAAATGTCACCAGATTCTTATTTGAATGATGCATTAGTTGCTCTGAGTAAAGATCCTTCTGTGATTATTTTAGTTGAAAATACGTCGAATTTAATTCATTCAAATTTTGTTCACTGCATTGATCGTTCTTTAAATTCTATTTCAGACGAAGAAGTTGGTAAATTTGCTCCAGATTTATTGATAACTTTAGGCGGAGCAATCGTTTCAAAGAAAATTAAAGCATTTTTACGTAAAGCGAATATTCAGGAAACTTGGAAAGTTGGTTTGGATTTCCCTTTCATGGATACTTTTCAAGCCATGTCGCATTCATTTATAATTGATGAATATACCTTTATCAAAGCAATAAATGAAAATAAATCTGGACTTGTAAATAATGAATTGAATTACAGTGATTATTTTAAAATTTGGAAAGAAAAAGATTTTTTGATTCAAGAAAAGGTGAAACAGTTTTTTGAGTTAAACACTAATTTTTCTGACATAAACGCATTCAATCTCATTTTGGATTATGTTCCTGATGATTCATTTTTGCACTTAGCAAATAGTTCAGTTATTCGTTATTCTTTGTTGTTTGATCCTGTAAAATCCATCAAATATTTTTGTAATCGGGGTACAAGTGGAATTGATGGTAGTACAAGTACCGCTGCGGGCGCTGCATTTATGCATCCAGATAAATGGAATACTTTGATTACTGGAGATATGTCCTTTTTTTATGATAGCAATGCCTTTTGGAATCATCATTTAAGTGCAAATTTTAGGGTTATTTTGATCAATAACGGAGGTGGTAGTATTTTTAAAATAATTCCTGGACCTGGAACTACCCAAGAATTGGACGATTTTTTTGTATACAATAATAATTTTTCTGCAAAATCAATTTGTGAGGCATTTAGGATTGAATATATGAAAGCTGAAAATTTGAAGGAAATAAATGAGCTCATGGAAAATTTTTACACGTACGATAAATCTTCGAGGCCAAAGTTACTAGAGGTTTTCACTGATAAATCAATTAATGAATCAGAACTGAATGATTTTTTTAAGTTTATTAAAATTTGAAAAAAATAAAGTTTTATTACTTAAATTTGGCTTGAATGGATATTAAATTTTCCTTTATTGATATTTTAAGTTTAATAGCCCTAATCATGGGATTATTATATAATTTTCAAATATTGACATTGAAAAATAGAACCAATGCAACGCGTTACTTTTCATTTTATCTTTTCAACATTACATTTATAATTTTGTTTTTTTTCTTATTAAGAATGAAATTGGATGATATTGTAAAATACGTAACTCCTTTGCTGATTTTTAGTGAATTAATTATGCCCATCAGTTTATGGATTTACCTCAAGAAAATTACCTCACCAAATAAATCTAAAAGGTATTACAAACATTATTTGGCTCCAATTATTGCAAGTTCTGTAATCTTACTAATACTGCTAATTGTGGTTTTTAGTAAAAATGAGTCATTAAATACATTTTTGTCTAAATTCTTGGTAACTTATGTACTAATAATCATGACAGTGGGGTTTTTGCTGTTAAATGTTATTTATTTGACATTTTCCTTTATCCTAATTTACAGACATCAAAAGATTATCAAAAATTATTACTCTTACACGCAAAAAATTGATTTAAACTGGGTTAAATTAATGTTATTCGCTTATATTTTTCTTTTGATTGGATTGATTGTGAGTAATTTATCCAATTTGGAATGGACAGATTGGGTTTTTTATGGAGTGTTGATTGTTTTCATTGTTTTTATTGGGCATAACGCTTTGAAACAAAGAGAAATCTTCAATGAATCAAAAGTCCTTTCGACAAGTACCAAAGAAGAAAATGATCTGAATAAAGTTGTTTTTGAATTGGAAAATGAAATTTTTAGTGAAGCGCAACTTTCACTTTTTAAAGAACTAAAAGTTAAGTTAGAAGAATTAATGCAAGACAAAAAGCCTTATTTAGACCAAGATTTAAGTATATTAAAGTTGGCTAAAGATTTGAATACCAATACAAAATATTTATCACATATAATAAATTCAGAATATAAACACAATTTCATAAACTTCGTAAATCAATATAGAATTGAGGAAGTGAAAAATCAATTGATAAGTGGGAATTTAAATTTCACCATTGAAGCTTTGGCGCAAAACGCTGGATTTAAGTCTAAATCTTCCTTTAATTCTGCTTTTAAGAAGATTACTGGAAAAACACCTTCAGATTTTATTAAGGAAAGTAAAGTCAATTCTTAATATATATTTGAATACGAGAATAGAGGACAGTTCCAAAGAAAATATTCCTAAAAATTTATTGATATTGAGCTTGTTAAGAGGTAATTGTTTCGGCTGCTTTTATTTCCTTGTTGAAAAATTTCATCTTTACTAGTAAAGGCTCTCGCCTCTATTCGCCACAGTACATTTTCCGCATAAAAATAATCTAAGTTTAAGGAATATGAATGAGTTTGGAATCCATTACTTGTTCCTGTTTGAATGATTACTTGGTTTTCATCCATGTAATATTCACCTCTTGCAGCTATGTTTGTTTTTTGTGTAGGAGAATATTTAATTATGATAACAGGTGAAAGCCAAGAGTTGTAAGTTGTACTATTTTTTTTTCTTTGTTCAAAACCTAAATCAAAGCCCGCTAGAATCCCAATTTTTTTTGAAATTTGGTACTGTGAATAAAAATTGTGAAAATAGCGCATTTTTCTGATGCTGTCAGGAGTATTACTTCCAACAAAAGAACTACTATTTAAACTTAACTTTGAATTGGGTTTGAAGGTGATTTGATGTCCAAATGCAGGGGCACTATTTCCGCTTTGTCTCTGGATTCGTTGCCATCCATTTAACATCAATGCAGAAAGAAACCATTTTTCTGATTTAGAGGTAAAAGAAACCTTTACTCCACTTTCATAATAGGGTGAATTGTCTGCTAAAATACTTCGAGTTAAATTCCAACAATCTTTTCCTATGGCACTCTCAAACCCAATGTGTGAAGAAAAAATACCTGCATCTAGCCATAAATTTTTTGTTTTGGATATTTTTATTCCAACATTGGCTTCGTACACATTTTTCAATACTCCGGGTTCGGAAGATAAGTTAGCATTCGAATATGTTCCTGCCATCAGAGTGAAATTTGACCTTACTTTTTTAGTTTGATATGCAGCTTTAATCAAGCCTAAGTTTATATTGAATTCATTGTGACGATTAAAGGAATAAACAAAATCTGGACGATTGTTAGATGCTGGCATTCCGAAATCAAAGGCAAAGTAGGTTTCAATGTATCCAGAAATTTGTAAGTTATTTTTTGTGCTATTAGTCTGTGACTTAATCGAAAGCGGAATAATGATCAGCAAAAAAAATAATTGATTTTTCATTTTTGAGGTTTCAGTATCATAATAATCGACGTAAATTTAAATCTAAACATCGAAAAAAACAATTTGTCAGGAATTATTTTCTCATTTCAAACATTTCTAAAGTTTAAGCGTTTATTTATTAAAAATACTTTTATGGTAATTTCAATTTTTGATAAGAAGCAAAGGAACACAAAGTTTGGTAAAGTGTTAACTAGTACTTTTTTTAGCTTAATGTGTTTCTCTCTTTTCGCTTGTAACACAAAAAAAAATGTAATTTTGGAAGATAAAAAAACAGCAAATACAGTAATTATGGGAGATAGTATCAAAGAGGCAACATTTGGAGCAGGGTGTTTTTGGTGTGTAGAAGCCTGTTTTCAGGATTTAAAAGGTGTGATTTCCGTTCAGTCAGGTTATTCAGGTGGACAAAAGGAAAATCCTACTTATGAAGCTGTTTGCTCTGGTTTGACAGGTCATGCTGAAGTTGCCCGCATTGTATACGATGAAGCTGTTATTTCTTTTGAAGAATTATTGGAAGCATTTTGGTTTGTTCATGATCCAACGCAATTAAACCGTCAAGGAAATGATATTGGAACACAATATAGATCTGCCATATTTTATCATGACGAGAATCAAAAAGCATTGTCAGAAAAATATAAGGCTAAACTTGATGGGGAAAAAGTTTGGGAGAAACCAATTGTAACAGAAATTAGTCCTTTAGTGAATTTTTATCCTGCTGAAAAATACCACGATGATTATTTTGCAAGAAACCCTGAGAATTCTTATTGTCAAGCGGTTGTTAGACCTAAAGTCGATAAATTCAGAAAGGTTTTTGGAAGCAAGTTAAAATGATGTTCTTCAAAGTGAGTTTTAGCGACTTAAGACTGCTCCTAAAATTCCTGCAATAGACGCGATAAACAGTAATATCAAAGAAATTACAAGTAAAAACACTCCGATTATTACAAGTAAGGTTCCTAAAATAAGTCCTGAATTTATTCCAAGTAAAATACAAAGAAGACCTAAGACAAAGGTCACGATAAAGCCTATAAAGGAAATTTTGGCATCTTCATTTCCCAATTTGTTTTTTTTGTAAAGTTTATTTTTGCTTTCGAATTCTTTGTTCCGAACCTTTTTAAGTGATTTTACAACATGTTGAGGCTTGTACTTTTCGATTTTTATTGCAAGTGATTGTTCGGATTCTTTGCTTGCAGATAAAATTTCGATTTTTTCCGTTTTTGCAAAATCGTGCTCAAGACGTTCATCAATTGTTGATGATTCATCCAAATTAAAACTCAATTCCTTGCTTGGTTCAACAACCGATTCTTCATAATTTATTTCACTTGCTGCAACCTTGGACTTAACATGTGTTTTTGGAGTTGATTTATTCCATTGCACAAAATATCCTTTATTATAAGTCCGTTTCTGAACTGTGCACGAAAATAAAATGATTAGCCCGAAAAGAAAAATAAAAAATTGTTTCATAAAAATAAGTCTGATTTTGCAAGACAAATTTAATCATTTATAAAAACACATCAAAAATTTGAGTGATAAATAAAATGAATGATACAAGTGCTAAAACTCCCCAAACGATAATCATGGGCATTATTGCCTTTAATGCGAGCATAGTGAAAAGAATCGCGAGTCCAAGGAATACAACAAGTAAAATAATATTTATGATTGATTCTCCATCCATTGGAGGTGCCACTTTTTTCATCGAATTTTTGACTTGAGAAACTTGTTTTATCTTTTTTGTCAATGAAAAGTCAGTAGTTTTCGATTTTAAATTTGAATTTGCTGGCGTGCTATTAACTGCTGCTTTACTGTTCTCATTTGTCAATAAATCTGAATTTGAAAGATTATCTGAAACAGAAGTTTGCGCTTCAATCATATTCTCATTTGATTCCGTGTTTTCCTCAGAAGTGAAGGTGTTGTTTTCAATAATTTCACTATCCGTTTTCAACAAAAGTTCATCCTGATTTGATTTTTGGTTGATTTTTTTTGAATTCCATTGTACAAAATAGCCTTTGTTAAAGGTTCTTTTCTCAATTGTACAAGAAGAAAAATAAATTAGTAGTGATGCAAGAGCCAATGTGAAGTTGATCTTTTTCATATTGTGGTTTTTTTGAGCGTGAAAATAGTAAAATATTTTAAAAGTTAGGTAAATATTCTAAAATCACGAACAAATTTATTCAAGGAATCCACCTCAAATAACTTATTTCAACTACTTTTGTGGCATGGAAAAACCAGTAGAAAAAAAATACACTGCTAGTTTTTGGATGACGTGTATTTCGATGCTGTTTTTCATGACAAGTTTTAATCTCATTTTGCCTGAATTAAATGATTTTATTACAAAACTTGGGGGTGAGGGTCAAAAAGGTTTAATTATTTCAATTTTCACAATTTCAGCGGCTATTTCACGTCCTTTTTCAGGTAAATTAGCAGATTTTATTGGCAGAAAAAAAGTGATGTATTTTGGAATTGCGATTTCCGTTTTAGTGTGCATGCTTTATCCTTTGTCAAATACTGTTTTTTTCTTCCTCATGCTAAGGTTTGTGCATGGTTTTAGTGTTGGTTTTATGCCGACAGGAGCAACAGCTTTGGTTACAGATTTACTTCCTGATAATAATCGCGGAGTAGGAATGGGGGTTTGGGGAACTTTTATTTCGTTGGGAATTGGAATTGGGCAATCTTTGAGTTTTATTGTTGTAAAATTTGTTGGAATTGATGGTTTATTCATGATCGCCTCCATTTTGGCAGCTTTATCTTCGATTATTTTGTTCAAAGTCCAAGAGACACTTGCTTTAAAAGAGAGGTTTAAAGTGAGACATTTAAGTTTGAAATGGAACGATATTGTTGAACCAAGTGTTATGCCTGCTGCAATAGTTATGTTTTTGTCAGCAAGTTGTTCAGGGATAATTTTCGTACTTTCAGCTGATATCAGTAAATTTTTACACCTCGAAAATAAAGGTTGGTTTTTTATGTTTTATGTGGTTTCAACGATCATTGTAAGGCTTTTTACAGGAAAATTGTCCGATGTAATTGGTAGACGCAAAACGCTAGTTTTTGGCATGAGTCTGTTAATTTTAAGTATGGTTTTAATTGCCTTATCAAAAGATATAATTAGTTATACCATCGCTTCCATTGTTTTTGGCTTAGCAACAGGGGTTTCTAGTCCAACTTTATTCGCATGGACAGCAGATTTATCACTTCCTAATCGGCGTGGAGTAGGAGCAGGAACTATGTTTATAGCTATGGAATTAGGAATTATGTTTGGGGCATTTTCAACGGTTATTTTTTACAAAAACACCTATGAATCCGTTTTACCAACATTTTTTCTTGCCTCAATTTTTGCTTTTTCAGCTTTAATTTACTTATTTTGGAGTCTGAAATATAGAAAGTCTGTTAAAAACTAATCGTTGGTATGATTTTTGCTGTGTTTCCTTTTTAAAATTAGTGTAAAATAATCATTATGAATAATTCTTTAAAGTCAATTTTAATAATCAGTTTATCCAGTTTTGCTTTGCTTGAACTTGGTTTTTTCTTAGAAGGATTTTTGCAATACATTTTGTTCTCTCTAGTTACAATCATTTACTTTGTTTTATTGTTTTTGTTTTATGGCTTTATTAAATCCAAAAATAGAGATGGTAAAACGACTTTCTTTTTTGTTTTACTTGTTATTTTACCATTGTTGTCTGTGTTTTTTAATCCAACCTTCTATTTACATGGTGTTTCCGATAAAAAGATTGTATTAGTTGCCACTCAACATGCTGATAAATTATTGGTGGATAATACAAAACAAATTACCTTACTAAAAGATAGTACTTACAGGTTGAAAGAATTTGGATTTTGGATGAATACGGTTGATGAAGGTCGTTATCACATCGAAAAAAACAATATAATTTTAGTTCTCGAAGACTATGATTTGGTTTTTCGAGTGCGAAATATTCAAAAACAAAAAAAGATTTACGCCATTAAATACCGAAGAGTCGATTTTTCAAATTGTTTTTTAATTGACAAAATTGACAATAGCTTTTTTGTAAACATGGAAAAAGCTAAATAATACTTCAAAATGGACATTTCTGAATTAAGCAATAATTTACCTAAGGCACTTACGCGTCAAAACATTACCGAAATTTCAACTGAAATTCAATTTGGACTTAAAAAACTAAAAAGTGGATTGGATTTCGTTTTTGAAAGCGAAAATAAGAGAGAGGAAGAAATTTTACTCACTGGAATTCATTTGATTTCTAAATTACAAGATATTTCTGAAGATGATGTTCCTCGTGCTTTGATCTTAATAAATAGCATCGATTCTGTTTTTGAAGTCGAAAAGATGATGAAGGAATTGGCTTATGGTACAGAATTACGCACCTTAAAAGTCCATGACAAAGCAAATCGAATTCAAGAACGTAATGACTTATTTGACGGCTGCGATATTGTTATTGGTAACCCAAAAAGAGTAATTGAATTATATTTTCAAAATGGAATCAACTTTAAAAAGTTAAAACACATCGTTTTATTTGATGCTCATGATATCATTGCGAATAATCATTCAACCAAAGTAATTCGACTTTTTGAAAGTTTAGAAAAATGTCAAAAAATTCTTTTTACAAATAAAATATCTGAAAAATTGGAAGATTTTGTAGAGGAATTTTTAGGAAGAGCAGAAATCTTGAAATTTTGAGGAAAGAATTTTAAATTTTATCAAAGCAATTTTGTAACTTTGATAAAAATCTAAAATTAAAATACATGTTATCTTCAGTTTTATATTTGCTTTTGCTTTTTTCAAGTCCTCTTTTGTCCGTTCAGGAAACAAAAGAAGTAAGTTATCAAAATTCTTATTCCTACCAGAGTAAAAAAAAGGACATCATTCAAAAGTTGGATTTGAATTACAAAGATGAAAGTACCATTGAGTTTAAATTGAAAATTATTACAGAAGATTGCCAAAAAGAAATTTCTTGTTCTGCTATTACAAATTTAAATCAAGATTTTGAAATTGATGAAGACGAAAATGGAGAAGCTTATGTTGCAGTTGAATACCGCGTTGACAAAGATGATTACAGTTTGTCGATAAGAATTTCAGAAGACAAACAAAAAGTAAAAATAATATACACAAGCGAAATAGAAGGCAAAGAGCAATGTACTTTTTTGTCAAACATTTTAATGATTGCGGAGTAAAAAAATAAAACATTAAAGAAACATGAAATTAGTAAATCGTGGTTTTATCATTGTTAAACCAAAAAAAGAATATTTGAATTGGGCAAATCAATTTGAAGAAGAGGAAATAATTTTCACGGATGAAGATGATTGTGAACCTTCTATTTATCTAATTGAGGAAGATTTTTTTGAGTTTGAACCTGTTTTGGAAAAAAACTTTAAGAAAATTTTTAAAAATGAATTGTTGGCTGTCGCTGATGAAGAAGATTGGCCAGAAAACCTGAGCATAGATTTGTTTCATGAATGGTTTTCAGTAGATTTTGGGACAAGTGTTTTTGATACGCAGAAAATTGATCTTACAGCAGAAAAATTAGATTAATGTTCATTAAAACTCTTTCCTTAGTTAATTTTAAAAATTACCGTCAAGCCGATTTTGAATTTGAGTCAGGTGTGAATTGCTTTGTAGGAAAAAATGGTTCTGGTAAAACAAATGTGCTCGACGCGGTGCATTATTTAAGTATGTGCAAATCATATTTAAACCCAGTTGATAAGCAAAATATCAATTTCGGAGAACAATTTTTTGTATTGCAAGGAACTTGGGAAGATAACGACGTTGAAACTGAAATTTATTGTGGTGTTAAAGTTGGAAACAAAAAAATCATCAAAAAGAATAAAGTGGAATACGAACGTTTGGCTGATCATATTGGCTTATTTCCAAGTGTGATGATTTCTCCTTACGATAGAGATTTAATTGCAGAAGGAAGTGAAGTTAGGCGCAAATTTATTGATAGTATTATTTCCCAATTTGATCGATCTTATTTAGATCTTTTGATGCGTTACAGCAAAATTCTAGAACAAAGAAACGCTTTATTGAAACATTTTTACGAAAATGGTTTTTTTGAACGGGAAAGTATCGATGTTTGGGATGAACAGCTTGTTCCAATTGCCAAAGAAATTCATGCCAAAAGAGCAAGTTTCATTGTTGAATTTTTGCAGATTTTTAATCATTATTATTCCTACATAGGTGAAGAAAGCGAAGAGGTTAAAATTGAATACAAATCGCAATTGAATGAGGGAGATTTCGGTGAGATTTTGCTGGCGAATAGGAGGAAGGATGCTCAAAGTTTATATACCACTGCAGGAATTCACAAAGACGATTTGATTTTCACGATTAAGGATAATCCAATTAAGAAATTTGGCTCGCAAGGACAACAAAAATCCTTTATCATTGCACTTAGGCTTGCTCAGTTTGATTGTTTAGCAAAACAATTAAATAAAAAACCAGTTCTGATGTTGGACGATATTTTTGATAAATTGGATAATTTCCGAGTTCAAAAATTAACCTCATTGGTATCTCAAAACGTATTTGGACAAGTATTAATTACCGATACAGATATTGATCGTGTAAAATCTCTATTTGATGAAATAAATGTCGAATTTTCTTTGTTTTCCATTGATCAACTAGCACAAAAAGAAGAAATTTATGAATGAAAGAGAACGTTTAGAAAACAAGACCACCATTGGTGACGCCATTGATAAAATCATGAAGGCTTATCGTTTGGATGGAAAACTCAAGGAAATTGATGTTTTGTCTAAATGGGAAGAAATGATGGGACGCGCAGTTTTTTTGAGAACTAAAAATATTAGCATTAAAAATAAAGTTTTGCAACTTCAGTTGGACTCTTCAGTAATGCGCGATGAATTATTAAATGGGAAATCAATTATCATTCAAAGGGTGAATCAAGTTGCTGGTTATGAATTAATTACCGATGTTTGGTTTTCCTGAAATCCTATTTTTTTTCACTACGTAATTTTTCGTATTTTACACTAATTGTGTAACTAATTGAATAAAAATACATTATCTTTAAAAAATCAAATGCTTTGATTATGAAAAAGATTGTGTTATTTCTCGCCATGTTTTATTTTTTTAGTTCAACCAAGTTTTCTGAACAAGTAAATTTGGATTTTAATTTTGCCTTGTCTTATTTTAAAAAAATCGATAAACAAGCAACAATAATTTCAAAAAAATACGAGCTAAAAAAATCAGATATTTTGCCAGTAGTATTTCCAGAATGTGCTCGTTTCAATAATTTCTCCAATCTGCTGGAAAAGTCCATTTTAGATTATTATTATGTTGAAAATGGAAGTGAAAGTTCTGATTTTTCTATCGGCTACTTTCAAATGAAACCTAGTTTTATTGAGAAATTGGAAAATTCCATAGAAAATGATTCAATCTTTCATGTTGATTTAAGACAAAAATTTGCATACAAATCTACTGCTGCAAAAAGTCAACGTGAAGAACGATTAAAGCGCTTAGAAAATGAAAATTGGCAATTGGAATATTTATGTGCTTTTGTTAAATTGATGAAAAATAGATATTTGCAGGAAGATATTTCTTCTAATGAACTTTCCTTTGTTGCGGCGGCATATAACTATGGTTTTTTTAAAAAAACAGATGAAATTCTAAAATGGCAAGAAATTAAGGCCTTTCCAAATGGAATTCATAATCAAGCGCAAAATTATGCTTATTCTGACTTAGCAGTAGAATGTAAAACTAAATTTTTCTCCCATGAAAACTAAAATCACCCTAATTTTCTTGTTTATTCTAAGCTTGTCATTTTCGCAGAATGTTGTTAAAGTGAAAGGGAAACACACTAAAACCTTGATTCATACCTTAAAAGAAGGTGAATATATATCTAGAGGTGAGTCAAAGATATTAATTCAATCTACTGGCGTGGGGCATGAATTTATCGTTGAAAATGGTAAAAGAGAGTATAAATTATATAAAAATGGAAAACTTCAGGGTAACTTTTCAAGCTTTTACTTTTCTGGTGACAAATTTTGGAAATCAGTAGTTGAAATTAATGGAAAAAAGCTTTACTACATGCATTTCACTGATGGAGGTAAACACGGACCTTATGATCAAATTGATGCAATTACTTCAGGTTCAAATGGAGTTTATAACGTTGATGGTTACCAATATAGCTTGAATGATATGTATTATTTTCATTCGTTCCATACAAAAAAAACGTATGGTCCGTATTCTTTTTTGCATGTGAGCTCTGCTTCTAAAAATGAACTTGCTTTTAGCTACAAACAGAATGAAAAAGTCCATATTCATCACAATGGAGTGGATTTTGGACCTTACGAAGATGCCAAGTTTGATTACACTTATCTTGCTGCATCTACTAGGAAATTTGCGATAAAATACAAAAATAAAAATGGGGAATGGAAAGTCTATTTTAAAAAAGAAATACCAATCACTTTTCGATCAGAGCCTAATGTTCGTATTTTTTCCAATGACAATATTGCGATAACAGGAACTGAACTTGGGACAGATCGAAATGTGGAATATGTATATGTAAATGGTCAAAAATTTGAAAGCAAATATTACAAATACGAAGTGATTTATAATTCTTTTGGCGACGTATTACATCTTTTTAAAAACAACGGAAAAGATACTGTTTTTGAAAGTAAAAATCCTCTGGGCGTGCATCATACAATCGATTTATATTGGGGAAATATAGAGAATACACCTTACTTTAGAATGCTATTTAAAAAAGACATTGGAAACGGTGTATTTGAATATTCAGCCTATAAAAAGAACGAATTTAAAGTGGTTGGTACCTCTAAGGATTTCGAAATTAGAAATTTTTTCATTGTTGGAGAAGATTTTATGTACATCCGAAGTTCCGACTCTACCTTGGTTCTTAATGGAAAGGAAACAGAACATTCAAAGGTAGCAAGTTTGGATTGCAGCTATTATCCTGATATTTATATGATTAAGAAAAATGGGATTTATGATGATTTTTATAAAAATGGCAAAAAAATAACCTTTGAGGAAGCCAAAATGGGACCAATTTATCCTGAATGGTATAATGTTAAAGGAAAGGCATTTAATTTTGAGTTTAAAGATGATAAAGCTTATGTGATTCCAAAAGGGAGCGAAAAACGATTTGGACCTGTGGAAGCAAGTAACTTTTTTGCTTTTTCTAAAGGGAATAAACATTATGCAGAATGCGACGATCGAAAAATGGAATTATTTATCGATGGAAAGTTGTTTTCTCCAGGATTTAGTCTAAAATATAACCCTCAAACAAATCAATTTCATTGGTTGAGTTTAGATAAAAACAAGCTTTATTTGCACACATATATCAATGATTAACTAGCAATTTAACTTTTAAACCCAGAAATCATGAAAAACTTAATCAGCACAAAATTTTTGTTTTCTTTTGCAAATATTAGTGTTTTAGCATTTGCTATTTATTCTTGCACAGTTGCAAAAGATAAAAAACTGAAGGAAAAAATAGCTGTCATAAAACCACCTTTTGAAGGAGTTGATGTTCCAATGAATAATTTTTCGTTTGATGCTTCGAAAGATGCCAAAATTGAAACCAAGGAAGGCACAATTATTACCATTCCTGCGAATTCTTTGGTCGATTCTAAAGGTAAAAAAGTGAAAGGAAAAGTGGATTTGACTTACCGATCTATCAATTCTCCTGCAGAAATCATTGCAAGTGGAATTCCTATGACTTACGATTCTTCGGGGGTGAGTTATGATTTTATTTCTGCTGGAATGTTTGAAATTGGAGCCAATCAAGGGAGTGAAAAGTTAGAAATTGCCAAAGGAAAAAATATTGATGTAGATTTTGCTTCTTACAAATCTGGAAATGATTTTTCTTTCTACAAGATTGATCAAGAAACAGGAAAATGGGATTTTAAAGGAATTTCAACACCAAAAGTTAATCAAAGAAAAAAAGAAAAGTTAAAACTTTTTGAGGATGATAATTTATTTCAATTGGAAGTTGATTATTCAACACATGATGAATTGAAACCCTTTGATGGCTTAAAGTGGTTGTGTTTGGACGAATACGATAAAAATAATCCTGCGAGAAATAAATGGGTTTTGGAAGAAGCTTGGTTCGATGTTTCTTTATCCGTTGTCAATTCTAAAAAGGGAATCTATAAAATGACTTTGAGTAATTCTGAAAAGACGATCAGTATAAATGTATCACCTTATTTACTTGAAAATGAGTCAACAGCAGATATTACTGCTAAAATCAATACTTTGAACGAAAAGGTAAAAGAGAAAAAAGAAAAAGAGGCTCAAATACAAATGGAAGCTGATATTCTACGTAACTATAAGATTTCTTCTTTTGGTTTGTACAATTGGGATAAAATTGACAAGTTAGTTGAAACTGGTGAATTGGCGGTAACGGATGCTAATTTTTTAATAAATTCGAAAGGTTTAGAAGAAGATGCGAAAATTTTTCATTTCAGTGGGAAAGATAAATTATTGTCTCGCGTTTCAAAAAAATGGGACAAATTGATTTTTGATCCAAAAGGAGTCAATAAAATCTTAGTGGTCTTGGCAGGAAATTTAGTTGCAATCAGTGAATATTCAGAATTCTTAAAAGCACGAGGTTCAAAAAACTTTCAATTTAATTTAAGAAAAAGAGCCAAAAAAATCAATTCAATTGCTGATATTGACGCGATTTTGGCTGAGTAGGTGAGAAATATTAAATTGATTGGCTTTTTTACCTAAAGAAAAAAATAGCTTTAATTTTCTCCTGTTGATTTCTGCCTTTTTTGATTCTTCTTTTCATAAAAAATTCATTTTTATATGCGATAAACTCATTCAAATGATTCAAATATTTTGCAATATAGGGTAAAAACCAAAGTTTAGATTTTGGCAGTTTCATATTTTCACATGAACGTTTACCGAGGAAAAAATGATTATATGCCAAATGCGATTGTACCACAAACTTTTTTTGCCAATAATATTTTGGAAAATTTGCTTTAAAAGGCTCATTCATTAGTGCTATTGCAAGCGTTTTGGTGTCCTCATCTCCCGGTGGTTGAGTAATTGTCCAAGAATAAAGTGCTTCAATCGCTTCTTTCTCTGTATTTGGAAGGTAGGAAGGAGGGATACCAATCAAATGACCTACATATTTCCAAAAGTGAAATAATCCTTCTATGTCCTTGCTAGAAGCTTTGTAACCAAGTAGATTTAATCCGTTTAAATAAACCAGAGAAAAGCCTAAATTGGTTGCTATCATGTCCCACGCATTGAGCGGAATACCCCATGATTCCGTTTCCCAATTTGGGTCATTAAGAATAGAAACTCGCGCATAAGCATGCATTAAACGAGTTTTGAGACAACTTTCAAATCCAGCTTCAAAACGATTAAGTGCGTTATTTCCGGTGATATTAATCCAAAATTCTGTTGTATCTGTAATTCGTTTTACTGATCCTTTTTTTAGTGCACCGGTAAAAATTAAGGGTTTATTGATGGCAGCAGATTCATATCCACCCATCAAACTGTAATTTCTGAGGACCATCAAGCCAAAAGCAGCTCCTCTTTGACAAAAATCTACCCCATTTTTTAATATTTGAGGATCCAACCAATCTGGAGTTTTTTCCATTTCAGAAAAGAGATTTTGCAAGCAAATTGGCGCATCAGGAACACTGTCAATTCCATTTTTAAGTGCGTTTTGAATTAAATTATCAGCTTCTTTGAATCCATTTTTGAGATATATGTCACGAATCACCTCATCTGCCAAGCTATCAAATTCGAATAACTTTGGAATGTGCTTTTCAATTTCAGTTTGCGTTGGAATTTTGTCCAATTTCGCAATCATTTTTTTTCCATGACCTTGTTTCCAATAATAATCGAAATCGGGGGAAGGATATATGAAACGAGTTGGAGTCAAAAATTAAAATTTTAAAATCTTTGGTGAAATTATAAATTTATATTGCAAAAATAAAAAATTAAAAGTTTTGTAATCTGAAACAAAATATTAAGACGATTTACCAAACAATATGCTACTTCTCCAAATAAGTCTCCAAAGCAGAATCGTAAATATCTTTCAATTCATGACAAAAGCCGTAGTGATCATCATCAATCATAAATTTGCCTTTAGTTACGTGACCCAACAAAGTAAAATTAATTCCAGATTCTAATAAATATTCGATGAATTTTTCTTCATTTTCTTCTGTCACAGTAACAACTGCACGACCTTGAGACTCACCAAATAAAAATGCATCCTCTCTGATTTCTGAATCGGTTACAATGTCAAAACCTAATCCTCTTGGGAAAGACATTTCAGCTAAAGCAATAAATAATCCGCCATCTGAACAATCGTGCGCTGCATTGATTAATTCACTTTGAATTAAAGTTTTAACTGTTTGATGTAAAGCGTATTCTTTTTCTAAATCAAAATGAGGTGCAGGAGAGGCTTCCACATTGTGGAAAGAAGCTAAATACTCCGATGAAGCAATGTCTTCAACTGTTTCACCCAAAACAAAAATTAAATCTCCTTTTTGTTTGAAATCCAAACTCATGATTTTTGATTTATCGTTTACCAAACCAATCATTCCAATTGTTGGAGTTGGGAAAACAGGAACTTCTTTGCCGTTAATTACAGATTGATTGTAAAAAGATACATTTCCTCCAGTAACTGGTGTTTCAAACTTCAAACAAGCTTTTGACATTCCTTTGATAGCTCCTACGAATTGCCAGTAAGACTCTGGATTATAAGGGTTTCCGAAGTTCAAACAATTCGTTATGGCACTCGGTTCTCCACCAGCACAAGTAATATTTCGAGCTGCTTCAGCAACTGCAATCATGGTACCGATTTCTGGATCAGCATTTACATAACGTGAATTGCAATCAACTGTCATAGCTAAACCTTTATCAGTTCCTTTAATGTTTACGATTCCAGCATCCGATGGACGATTAGTTGTCATCGTTTTAGTTCCAACCATAGAGTCATACTGTTGGTAAACCCATTTTTTGGATGCAATATTTGGATGTTGCAATAAAAATAGAGCTACCTCTTTTAAATCTTCAGGTTGCTCGATTGAATTGATGTCAAACTTTTTAAATTCTTGATAATAAGCTGGCTCGGAATATTCTCTTTGATATTGTGGAGCTCCACCGCCTAAAACAAGTGATTCTGCAGGAACATCGCCCACTAACTCACCATTCATAAAATAACGTACTCGATCTGAATCTGTTACCACTCCAATTTCCTCAGCATGTAAATCCCATTTATCAAAAATTGCTTTTACTTTCGCTTCTTCACCTTTTTGGATTACCACCAACATTCTTTCTTGTGATTCAGAAAGTAATATTTCATAAGGAAGCATATTTTCTTGGCGAGTTGGTACTTTATCCAAATGAATATCCATTCCAACGCCACCAGCAGCACTCATTTCGTTTGTAGAACAAGTGATACCTGCAGCACCCATGTCTTGCATGCCGCGAATAGAATTTGTTTCAGCTAATTCCATAGTAGCTTCCAACAATAATTTTTCTTGAAATGGATCACCAACTTGTACAGATGGTAAATCATTTGCAGAATCTTCTGTAATATCTTTTGAAGCGAAAGCTGCTCCAGCAATTCCATCCTTACCTGTCGCAGAACCAACAATGTAAACTGGATTCCCTGGACCTGTTGCCTTTGCAGAAATAACTTTTTTAGTATCGATAATTCCTGCTGAAAAAGCATTTACCAAAGGGTTTTGATTGTATGATTTATCAAAAAATACTTCTCCGCCAACAATCGGAATTCCGAATGCATTTCCATAATCACCAATTCCTTTTACAACACCTTTTACCAACCATTTCGTTCTATCTTGAGAAATATCACCAAAACGCAAAGAATTTAATTGGGCGATTGGCCTTGCACCCATGGTGAAAATATCGCGATTTATTCCACCAACACCAGTTGCTGCTCCTTGATAAGGTTCTAATGCGCTTGGGTGATTATGCGATTCAATTTTAAAAACACAACCAATTCCGTCACCTAAATCAACTAAACCAGCATTTTCTTCACCAGCTTTAACAAGCATATGAGGACCATCTTTTGGTAATTGTTTCAGCCAAAAGATTGAATTTTTGTAAGAACAATGTTCTGACCACATAACCGAATATACACTTGTTTCGGTGAAGTTGGGTGTTCTTCCCAAAATCTTTTTAATCATTTCAAATTCATCGGCTCTTAAACCTAATTCAATTGCTTGTTCTACTGTTGCTTCTTGGTGAAGTGTGTTTTCCATGTGAAAAATTTTGTGCAAAAGTAAAAATTCTAAATCGGTTTTTTAGCAAAATCTTTATAAATTGATCGAAATGTTAATTAATAGATGAAAAAACTAGATTTTAAATCTTCAAAAGTGTAACTTTGAGGCTCAATATGATTTTCGAAATAACATATTCACTTCTTTTTGCTCTAGCAGTATTACTCATTTTGAGGTATTCAAAATTTGCAAAAATCGAAGGATTATCCAGTTGGGATTTGTCAATAGCTTTTGCAATCAAATGTATTGCTTCCTTAATTTTTATCTATATTTTTACATGGCATTATGGAAAAGGTGTCTTGTTTTCTGATTCTATTTTTTACTTAAATGATGCTAAAATTCTAAACTCAGTTTTCTATAGTTACCCTCTCGATTATTTTAAATTATTGACCGGGGTCGGTGAAACAGATGAGTTAATTTTAAAACATCTTTCTAATACAGAAATGTGGTCAAGGCCATTAAATTTTTTAAACAACGATACTAAAAATATAATACGAATTAATAGCATTATTGGTTTTTTTTCTTTCAATGTTAATTATGTACATTTCTTAATTTTTGATTTATTTTCGTTAGTAGGAATTGTTTTGATTTTTAATTACTTCAAAGGTAAAATAAAGTTAAACTCAAGGCTTTTCTTTTATGTTTTAATTTTTTTTCCATCTATGCTTTTTTGGAGCAGTGGTGTATTAAAGGAACCACTTTTGATTTTTTCTATTGGAATATTTTTCAGATCCATTTCAATAAAAAATGAAAAGGTAATGTTAAAAGTTACTTTACTTATTCTTTCAATTTACCTTTTATTTAGTTTTAAGGCCTATGTTTTATTATGTTTAATTATTCCTTTTATATTTTATTTTCTGTCAATTTTTCTATTCAAAAAGCAATCTTTTTTCGTTATTTTGGTTGCCATTCTAGGTGTATTTGTATTCATTTTGTATTCATTCCCAAAGTTGAACAAACAATTTATTAATCACATTTCAATAAAACAATTTGATTTTAATAACATAAGTCAAGGCGGGTATTATTTTAAAACTGATAACTCGAGAATAAGTTACTACATAAATTACAAAGACATTAACAAGATAAATACTTTTTCAGATACTTTATATCTTTATGACGATGTAGAAATATTCAGTTTTTCGAAGAATCTAAATCAAAAATTAACTTCAAAGATTCATCATAAAAACACAAAAATAACAGTAAGTAAACGAGCAGTTTTTTTGAAATCAAATTCGTATATCAAGTCTACACTAATCAAATCATCCTACTTGCAACTTGTTAAAAACATTCCACATGCATTAATTAATTCACTTTTTAGACCTTTACCAACAGATACTAGAACTAAATTCAATATACCTCAGTTTTTAGAAACATGTGTGCTTTTTGGATTTTTAATTTTCAGCATTATTAAACGCAGGAAGTTTGAAAGAAAAGAACTAACATTAATGATTTCACTTGTTTTATTTATCCTAAGTTTAAGTCTAATAATTGGTTGGACAACAACAGTTATTGGGGCAATTGTTCGATATAGAATTCCAGTTTACTTAGCAATTATTATACTATCATTTATAATTTACAATCCCCCGGAAAAATGGAAAAACAAAGAAATTACATCTTAATATCAGGAGCAAGTTCTGGTTTCGGCCTTGCTACAGCCAAATTGTTTGCAAAAAACTCCTGGGATTTAATTCTAACAGGCAGAAGAAAAGAACGTTTGGAATCCATAAAAGCAGAGATTTTTGAAGAAAACCCAAAAATTGATATCATTTTATTAAATTTTGATATCCAAATCAAAGCTGAGGTAGAAAATAATGTGCAATCTTTGCCAAAAGAAGTGTTACAAAACATCAAAATTTTGTTGAATAATGCAGGCTTGGCTTTGGGTAGAAATTCAATTGACAACGGAGATGTAAATGATTGGGAGCAAATGATTGACACTAACGTGAAAGGACTTTTGTATTTAAGTAAGGAAATTATTCCCTATTTTAAGGAGAATAAAGCTGGTCACATTGTTAATATTAGCAGCATTGCAGGAAAAGAAGTTTATCCAGAAGGAAACGTATACTGCGCTTCAAAACATGCTGTAGATGCGATTTCAAAGGCGATGAGAATGGATTTGTTACCTTATAACATTAAAGTTACAAACATTGCTCCTGGAGCTGTAAACACTGAGTTTTCATTAGTAAGGTTTAAAGGGAATCAAGAAACTGCCGACGCTGTCTACAATGGTTTTGAACCACTTGTTGCAGAAGATATTGCTGAAACCATATATTTCGTTTGTTCCCGTCCAGCTCATGTCAATATTAATGATTTGTTGATTGTTCCAACTGCTCAAGCATCAAGTTCTGTATTTTATAAAAAATAAAAACCCTTAACATCTTAATTCCGATAATTACGTAAGCATATTTCCTAATATCATTTTAAAGTATGAAATTCTTTTATTTATTTGCGCTAATCTTGGTTTCCTTTTCCTGCATGAAGGGAAAAAAAGTCGATTTAATCGTGCACAATGCGAAAATTTATTCCATTGATAATGGAGATAGAGTCTATGAAGCAATGGCAATCAAAGATGGAAAAATTGTTGAATTGGGTCCTGAACGACAAATATTAAATAAATACAGATCAGATGAAACCATTGATGCTAATGGGAAGGATGTTTACCCTGGACTTAGCGATGCGCATGGACATATTTTAAGTTTATTAGATCAAAAATTAACCTTAGATTTAACAGGCACGAAATCATTCGAAGAAATATTATTTAAAACGGAAAAATATGCTTCAAAATCTTCTCGAAAATTTATTGTTGCGCGGGGCTGGGACCAATCCTTGTGGGCAAATCAAGAATTCCCAACAAATGAAAAATTGAATAAACTTTTTCCATCGACGCCAGTATTACTAATACGAGTAGATGGACATGCGGCTTTGGCTAACGATTTTTTACTCCGTAAAGCACAATTAAATGCAAATTCAAATATTGAAGGAGGAAAAATTATTTCCGATAATGGTATTCCAACAGGTTTAATTTTGGATAATGCAATAAACGAAGTTACAGAACTAATTCCTCCATTTTCTTTGAAAGAAAAACAAAAGGCTATTTTGGAAATTCAGGAAGAATTATTTCAGTTAGGAATCACATCTGTGCATGAAGCAGGGATCAATTTTGAAGATATTCAATTATTTGAAAGTTTAATTTCTCAAAACAAATTAGATTTAAACATTTATGCGATGCTTTACCCTTCGCCTGAAAATATGAATTTTGTTAAGAAAAATGGTCACTACAAAAACAAAAATCTTTCAATTAGAAGTTTTAAAGTGGTAGGTGATGGTTCATTAGGATCACGAGGTGCATGTTTGAAAAAACCATATTCAGATGATATTCATTCTCACGGTTTTTTGACAACGAGTTTGGCCGATTTTAAGAAAATAGCTGCTTTTTGTCGTCTTTATGATTATCAAATGAATACTCATGCGATTGGAGACTCAACAAATAAGATCATTTTAGATGTAATTGACGAAACGAATAAAACGAAAAAAGATCATCGCTGGAGAATTGAACATGCGCAAGTTTTAGATGTAAACGATATCAAACGGCTTGCTTCAAATGGAGCCTTTCCATCGGTGCAGCCAACACATGCTGTTAGCGATCAGCGATGGGCTGAGCAACGTTTAGGAAGAGAAAGGTTGAAAGGTGCATACGCATATAAATCTCTACTTGCTCAAACTGGAATTATTGCTTTTGGAACAGATTTTCCAGTGGAATCGTTTAATCCATTTTTAACAATTCATGCAGCTGTGCAACGAAAAAATGAAGCAAATTCTCCAAGTACAGGTTTTCTTTCAAGTGAGGCTGTGAATTTTCAAGAATGCATGAAAGCGATGACTTTGTGGCCAGCTTTTGCCTGTTTTCAAGAAAAAACAACTGGTTCGCTTGAAAAAGGGAAAGATGCTACTTTTGTTATTTTTGATTATCCTTTAAATTCAAACGGAACATATTCTCAAAACTTCGCATTCATGACTTTCATCAAAGGAAAAAAGGTTTACTCTGCCGAATAAACCTTCTTATCAAAACAAAACCTCTTAGTCGATTAAAACCAGATAAACCCAACTAAGTTTTTTCACTACAAACTAAAACATAGAATAAAAAGCTGCAAGACAAATTTATTTTATGTATTAGTACATTCTTATAAACTCAAAATTCGATCAAAAGTTACATTCATTCTTGTTGAAATGAATATTCACCCACTTTAAATGAATATTTCCACATTTCTAATGAATATTTTAAAAACAAGTTCAAGATTGAATATTAAATGCTTAATAATCAAGCTTTATCATAAAAAAAATTAATTCTGTGCTTTAAATAAATCGATTTATCTAAATTAATATATATTTTAGCTGAAAGAAAATTGCTTTTGTAAATAAATTAATACATTTATGACAACTAGAAATTCTAAAATTATGAAACGACTTTTCGATATTCCCTATTATCAATTGGATAATTTCCCTAATGTCGCCATGTTTTCAACCAAAATATATGGAACTTGGCAGCCGACATCCACCCAAGAATTTTTAGAACAAGTAAATGCCTATTCGCGAGCTTTGGTTGGTTTTGGAATCAAAGCAAATGACAAGATAGCAATTGTATCAAGCAATAGAATTGAATGGAATATGATGGATATTGCCATTTTACAAATTGGAGCAATTGTCGTTCCTGTTTATCCAAATATTTCAACAAAAGATTACAATTATATTTTTAATGATGCTGAAATAAAACTATGTTTCTGTGGAAATAAAGAACTTTACGATAAAATAAATTCCATAAAAAAAGATATTTCCTCTTTGGAAAAGTTAGTCTGTTTTGATCAACATGAAGATGTGGAACATTTTTCTTCTTTATTGCCTTTTAATGAGAATGTAGACATAAGAACTGTTGAAGAGCTTAAGGCAAATGTTAGTAATGAAGCCTTAGCGACCATAATTTATACTTCAGGAACAACGGGGAATCCGAAAGGGGTAATGCTTTCTCACAATAATATTATTTCTAATGTGGAAGGGTGTATTGAACGGATTCCAGCTGATTATAATTCTCGCGTTTTGACCTTTTTGCCCGCTTGTCATATTTATGAACGAATGTTACATTACTTATATATGCGATTAGGTTGTGCAATATATTATGCAGAATCGATGGATACAATTGGAGATAACATCCGAGAAATCCAGCCTCATGTTTTTACTGCAGTTCCTAGATTATTGGAAAAAGTTTTTGAGAAAATAATGGCAAAAGGGGATGAACTATCTGGCATCAAACGGAAATTATTCTTCTGGGCAGTTGGATTGGCAGAAGAATTTGAGTTTACGGGAAAATCTGCTTGGTACAAATTTAAATTAAAAATTGCACGGAAATTAATTTTTTCAAAATGGATGGAGGCTCTTGGTGGTGAGGTTAAAGCCATTGCCTCAGGAAGTGCTGCCCTGCAACCACGTTTGGCTAGAATTTTCCTTGCAGCGGGAATTCCAATTTTGGAAGGGTATGGTTTAACAGAAAGTTCACCTGTAGTTTCAGTTAATTGTCTTAAAAAAGGAATTGGTATTGGAACAGTAGGTCCACTATTAGATAATGTAAAAGTTAAATTTGCATCCGATGGTGAAATTTTGGTTAAAGGACCAAATGTGATGATGGGTTACTACAATTTACCAGATGTCACAGCTGAAACCCTAACTTCAGATGGATGGTTAAAAACGGGGGACATTGGTGAAATGGTTGACGGGATTTTCCTAAAAATAACTGATCGAAAGAAAGAAATTTTTAAAACTTCTGGAGGGAAATTTATCATTCCTCAGGCAATGGAAAATAAATTTAAGGAATCTCGTTTCATAGAACAATTGATTGTAATCGGAGAAAATCAAAAATTTCCAGCTGCCTTAATCGTACCTAATTTCTTATTTGTGAAGGAATGGAGTAAACGAAAAAATTACAATTTAGAGTCGTTAACAAATAAAGAACTTGCTAATAATGAGTTAGTTGTTTCTCGAATTGAGAAAGTTGTGAATGAAATTAATCAAACTTATGGTCATTGGGAACAAATCAAAAAAATAAAATTGTTACCAGCAGAATTTTCTATTGAAGGAGGTGAATTGACACCGACTTTAAAGTTAAAACGAAAAATTATCATGGAGAAATACAAAGCAATTGTTTCTGATATCTACTCAGAAGAGTAATTTATTCTACTTTTGTCAGAAAAAAGCATGATTTCTGTAGATTTAATTTTTTCACATTTCCCAAATCTAAGTGATACTCAAAAAGAGCAATTTACAAAGTTGAAAGGCTTGTACGAGTTTTGGAACAAGCAAATCAATGTGATTTCTCGCAAAGACATGGATTCTTTTTATGAAAGACATGTTTTACATTCTTTAGCAATCGCCAAAATTATTTCTTTTAAGGCGAATACATCTATTTTAGACATCGGGACAGGTGGAGGTTTTCCTGGGATTCCCTTGGCAATTTTGTTCCCTGAGTGCAATTTTCACTTGGTTGATTCCATTGGGAAAAAAATTAAGGTGGTAAATGAAGTTGCTTTGGCTTTGAATTTAAAAAATGTTTCAGCAAGTCACGAAAGAGCTGAAAACATAAAAGAAAAATTCGATTTCGTTGTGAGTAGAGCAGTGACTGCAATGCCGGACTTCCTGCCTTGGACGAAGAATAAATTCAAAAAACAGAATTTTAATAGCCTTAAAAATGGAATTTTATACCTCAAAGGCGGAGATTTGACAGAAGAAATGAAACCTGTCAAAGAAAAATTTAAGATTCACCCAATTCCTGATTTTTTTAAAGAAGATTTTTTTGAGACCAAAAAGGTAGTTTATGTGAAGATGAATTGAAAAATAATTTGACTTCATTCATTTAAATTAATCGCTGTTTCGTTGCCTTTTGAATTGCTTCAATTTTGTTGTGAACTTGAAGCTTTTGATAAATGTTTTCAATGTGTTTTCTTACTGTTGCTGGTGAAATATTTAGAAAATCTGCTATTTGCTTGTAATCATAACCTTTACTTAATTGACTCAAAACATCAACTTCTCTATTTGTCAATGCTGTTTTTTCTGTATTGTAATTTGTTTGCTCTAAATCAAGGGGATTTCTTAATAATCGCATCGCTTTCAAAGCAATTCCAGCGGACATTGGAGCTCCTCCTTGCATGATATCCTGAATTCCTTCCAATAACTTCTTCGGAGGTTCATCTTTTAAAATATAGCCATTTGCTCCAGCCTGTATCGCTTTAAAAATGTGCGTTTCATCGTCTAAAACTGTCAACATGATTATTTTTATATGCGGGAATTTTTGAGTGATTATTTCTGTTGCCTCAATTCCATCCATTTCTGGCATTTGAATATCCATTAAGATCACGTCCACATTAGAATCAGTGTTTAATTTATCAATTAAATCTTTTCCATGAATTCCTCTGAACTTGAAGCGAAGTTCGTCGTGAAAAAAACCAATTTTTTCCTCAATACTTTTTGCCAATAATGAATTGTCTTCCGCAACTGCAATTTTAATCATATCAATTTAAACTAATGTTTGTACAAAATTAAGTTTATTATCATTTTCAAAACATACGACAATTGACCTATATTTAAGAATTCAACAAATTTGAAAAAATATGGATTTTCAGTGCTAATTTATGCTTTTTTTTGTAGGTTTGCACTATGTATGAAGAAATAATTAAGCAGGCTTTCAAAGAAGACATTGGTGATGGAGATCATTCTTCTTTAGCTTGTGTGCCAGAAAATGCTTTAGGAAAAGCCAAGTTGATTGTTAAAGATGATGGGATTTTGGCAGGAATTGAGCTTGCACAAGAAATTTTCAAATTTTATGATAAAAATCTTGAAATCAATATTTTTATTCAAGACGGAACTCCTGTCAAAAAGGGAGATATTGCTTTTGAAATTACTGGTTCTTCACGTTCAATTTTGGCGACAGAACGATTGGTACTCAATTTTATGCAACGTATGAGTGGAATTGCAACGCAAACAAACAAGATTGTAAAGTTGGTCGAAAAGTATCCAACTCGAATATTAGATACGCGAAAAACAACTCCGGGTTTAAGATTAATTGAAAAATGGGCAGTTAGAATTGGAGGAGGACACAATCATAGAATTGGATTATACGACATGATAATGTTAAAAGATAATCACATTGATTATGCAGGAGGAATCAAAAATGCAATCACGCAGACGCATAAATATTTGGAAAATACTGGCAAAAACCTCAAAATTGAAGTTGAAGTGCGTAACGAAAGTGAACTAGCGGAGGTGTTGGAAATTGGAGGCGTAAATCGAATAATGTTAGATAATTTTTCGCCAGCGAGAATCATTGAAGCTTTAAAAACAATTCCTAAAAGTTATGAAATTGAAGCTTCGGGAGGAATTACGATTGAGAACATCGAAGATTATGCGAAAACGGGTGTCGATTACATTTCGATTGGAGCCTTAACTCATAGTTTCAAAAGTTTGGATATGAGTTTAAAAGCGGAATTTGATAAAGCCTAATTTTCTGATATCTTGTTGATTGAGCGGAGTCGAAAGCAACAAGATTTATATTTAAGAGCCTAATTACAAGTCACTTAATTGTCAAGTAATTCATCGTTTTTGTCAGTCTTTTTTGTTGGATTGAAGAAATAAGATAAAGTCACTGTAAAAATTCCAACAATTAATAGAACTTGATTGAAAGGATAATGCTGTAATTTAAAAATTAGTCCTACAAAAATAATAACTGAACCGATCCAAAAAATGATGTTGTTGTTTGCTGCGTGTTGATCGTATTTAAACGACAATAAATTCATTAAAAGTGCAATTCCACCAAATACTATTATTCCGTACTTGGCATTTGTTTTGGAAATAATTCCACTTAAAAAGTCTGTAAAAACTGCTATTGCCAAAATAAATGCAATGGCAAATCCAATCGATGCTATTCGTTTAAAAATCATTGTAATTTGGTGTTATTTATATGTCTTTCGGAATCTCTATTTGTTTTTTTGTCCAGATTTTTCTTCATAACCTCTTCTAAATCTATCCCTGTTTGATTAGCAATACAAACCAAAACAAAAAGTACATCTGCTATTTCATCGCCTAAATCTTTGCCTTTATCAGATTCTTTTTCACTTTGCTCACCGTATCTTCTGGCAATAATTCGTGCTACTTCGCCAACTTCTTCCGTCAACATCGCCATATTAGTCAACTCATTGAAATAGCGAACACCGTGTTGCTTGATCCATTGATCAACAATTTTTTGGGTTTCCTTTAAGGTCATATTGTCTTCGAATTTCTTTTTACAAATATAAGTTTAAATTAACTAAAATAATAAATGTTTAAAAAGTATTGTGATTCATAATCTTGGTTTAATCACTTTTTCTTAACTTTATCAAATGAAATTTACCGTAATCTTATTTTTACTTATTGCCCATTGTGATATTGTTTTTTCGCAAGAACAGGTAAAAATTGCATTTGGTTCCTGCTCGCATCAAAATGATTCACTTTTTATTTTGAATGATGTTGTTGCTCACACACCTGATTTTTTTGTTTTTTTGGGTGACAATATTTACGCAGACACTCGAAATAAAGACACCCTAAAATCAAAATACGATTTTTTAGCAAAAAAATCCGCTTATAAAAACTTAAAATCATCAACAAAAATTCTTGCAACTTGGGATGATCATGATTATGGTATGGACGATGTTGGCAAATATTTTGAATTAAAAAAAGAATCCAAGGAATTATTTTTGAAATTTTTTGAAGAACCAAAATTAAGCATGCGCCGATTTCGGGAGGGAATTTACACCTCTTACATCTACCAGTTTAGACAAAAAGATAATTCAATAAAAAAGCTTCAGTTCCTGATTTTGGATGAACGCACATTTCGAAGCGATCTAAAAATTTACGATCGAAAATCTGATACGATTTATAAAGGCAATCCTGCTTTTTTTTACCATATGGATTATTTACCAATAGAAGATACGGATTCCACTATTTTGGGTCAAGAACAATGGCTTTGGTTGGAGGATGAACTGAAAAAAGAGGCTGATTTTAGAATTATATGTTCAGGAACGCAATTCGGAGTAACATATAATTCGTATGAATCTTGGGCCAATTTCCCTCATGAACAAAAGAAAATGCTAGACTTGATACAAAAAACAAAGGCAGAAAACCTAGTTTTTATTTCAGGTGATTCACATTATTCAGAGATTTCAAAGTTTAGCGTTGAGAATCATTATCCAATCTTTGACATCACTTCCAGCGGATTAACAGAGAAAGTAAATTTTGCGACATCGAACTTAAATCGCATCGAAGGTCCCGTTTTAGACAATAATTTTGGTTTGTTAACGGTAAATTGGGCTTTAGACCAAGTGAAAATGGAGATTTGGGATGAATTCCAAAATCAACGCATAGAATATACCTTTTCCTTGGAAGAATTAAAGTTTATGAAATGAATCTTGCTTTGAATTAAGAATTGTGTAACTTTGTAACATACTAATTTTATAAAAATGAAAAACTTTTCCATCGGTATTTTAGCAAGCTTTCTTTCTTTTTTTGCATTGTCCCAAAATTTTACACTTCCAAAATTGGCTTACGATTATAAAGCACTTGAAGGGAATATCGATGCTCAAACCATGGAAATCCATCATTTTAAGCATCATCAAGCTTATGTTACCAATTTGAACAAGGCCTTGATAGGTTCTAAGTTCGAAAACAAGACTATGGAAGATATTTTATTAGGTATCAGTAGAGCAAGTGATGCAATTCGAAATAATGCAGGTGGACATTATAATCACACACTTTTTTGGGAAATCTTAACTCCTCAAAAAGACACTAAAATTAGTGAGACTTTGTTGTTGGAAATCAATAAAAATTTTACTAGTTTGGATAGTTTGAAAAAGTTAATGAATCAAGCAGCAACAACTCGATTTGGATCTGGCTGGGCTTGGTTGATTTTAACGCCAGATAAGAAATTACAAGTTTGTTCAACTCCAAATCAAGATAATCCTTTGATGGATATCAATGCCGATCGTGGAATTCCAATTTTGGGAATCGATGTATGGGAACATGCATATTACTTGAAATATCAAAACAAACGAGGAGATTATTTAGCTGCCATTTGGAATGTGATCAATTGGGAAGCCGTTTCAAAAAAGTATGAGGAAGCATTAAACAGTTCACTTCTTAAATACTTAGAAATCGACACATGGAAAGCATACAATGAATTTCAAAAAGTCTTAGGTCAAAGCTATCAACCAGCAGAAAATGGCGATTTATCAGTGATTAAGGCACGCAGTTCCGAATTAATGCTCGATGCTGTGAATTTAAAAGCTTCTAATATTCCGAAATCATTAGATTCTCCTGAAATTAAAAAAAACATTGATGAACTAGTGAAATTATCAAACGAATTGCATAAGATGGTGAAAAAGAAGATGAAAGATCCAATCTTAAAAGCAAAATTGTTTGAAGTTCACGAGGCTTTTCATAGAATTTAATAATTTGATGATTAGCTAATTAGCTAATTAACACATTTGCTAATCAATTCATTGCTGCATTGAAAATAAAACTCATTTACATAGGAAAAACTTCGAAAAAATTTCTAGTCGAAGGTGAAAGCGAATATAGAAGTCGGTTGAAACATTATTGTAATTTGGAGATTGTTGAAATTCAAGATATTAAAAATCAGAAAAGTTTAAGTTTTGATGAAATAAAAAAAGCCGAAGGCGAAAAATTTCTTGCGGTCATATCAAAAGAGGATCAGGTATTTTTGTTGGATGATAAGGGGAAAGAATTTACTTCGATTGGATTATCTGAATTTTTAAATAAACATCAAATTTATTCTACTTCCACATTAGTTTTTTTAGTCGGTGGAGCTTTTGGATTTTCCAATTCCGTCTATGAAAGAGCAAATGGGAAAATTTCACTTTCAAAGCTTACTTTTTCTCATCAAATGATTCGTATGTTGTTTTTGGAACAGCTTTACCGAGCATTTACAATAATAAAAGGAGAGAAGTATCATCATGAGTAGAGACTATTGGTGTTTCTCATGAAAACTTGCTTAATTTTTTTAAAATTCAATACATTGCTATAAAAGAGTCCCAGTAAACAAAATAATTCCTATCTTCGCTAATTATTATACAAAAGAATGAGCAAAATTATTGTCACAGGTGGAGCAGGATACATTGGTTCACATACCATTATAGAATTATTAGAAAACACCAATTATGAGGTCATTTCGATAGATAATTTTTCAAATTCTTCAGAAAAGACCTATGATCGAATCGAAAAAATCACAGGGAAAAAAGTGAAATTTTATGCTGTAGATTTATGTGATTTTGCAGAGACTGAAAAAATATTTCAGATTGAAAAGGGAATTTCCGGAATTATACATTTTGCTGCATTTAAGGCAGTACCAGAATCCGTTTCAAACCCACATAAATATTACCACAACAATATCAATTCCTTGCTCAATGTTTTAGAATTGAGTGTAAAATTTAAGGTTAATAATCTTATTTTTTCATCTTCTTGCTCTGTTTATGGGAATATCGAAGAATTGCCTGTTTCAGAGAAAACTCCATTAAACAAAGCGATTAGTCCTTATGCTTACACCAAACAAATCGGTGAGCAGATATTAACGGATTATACTGCAATTCATCCTGAACTGAAAGTGATTGCCCTGCGGTATTTTAATCCAGCGGGAGCTCATGTTTCTGGTTTAAATGGGGAAGACCCAATTAATCCACCAACAAGTTTGGTACCTGTGATTACGCGCACAGCTATTGGTAAAAGACAAGAAATGTTTGTCCATGGAACAGATTATGATACCCGAGATGGTTCATGTATCCGTGATTATGTTCATGTGTCAGACATCGCTGATGCTCATATTTTGGCATTAGAATTTTTGTTTAATGAAAAACAAGCATGTAACTTCGATATTATTAATTTGGGTACAGGAAATGGTGTGAGTGTTTTTGAGGCAATCGAATCATTTGAACGAGTTTCGGGTCAAAAACTAAATTATAAAGTTGGTCCGAGAAGAGATGGAGATGTAGATGGAATTTACACAATAACAAAAAAGTCACAAGAGATTTTAGGTTGGAACCCTAAGCATTCACTGGATGAAATGATGGGTAGTGCTTGGAATTGGGAAATCAATTGTAAAAAGTAAATGTCAAAACTAGCTCTTTTTCAAGTTGGAATAGAATGGTACGAATTACTTTTGTGGTTGTTTTATGTTTTTATTGGAGCAGTTGCCATTTTTTTTTACAAATCCTACCATGATTATCCGAAAAATAAATATTTATTGCAAGGATATTTCGTAAAGGTAATAGGGGGCTTGTTTTTTGCTTTAGTTTATATTTATTATTACAAAGGAGGTGATACAATCTTGTATTTCATTGGTATTACCCAACTTAATGAATTGATAATTACGGATCCTGAAATTTATTTTAAGTTGATGTTTTCAAGTTTTGATGAATATAATGTAATTGTTTTGGATGAGGTAATAAATATTGGAACTGGTACATCTTCAGAGGAATGGTTTATGTTAAAGATTTCCTCATTGTTGGCTTTTTTGGGTTTTAATACTTATTTAGGTACAACCTTTTTTTGTTCTTTAATTTCTTTTTTTGGAGCTATATTCTTGAGTCGAATTATGAATGAAATATTACCTAAGTTTGAAAAGCAAATTTTTCGGATAAATTTCTTGATGCCTAGTTTGATTCTTTGGGGAGGTGGATTATTAAAAGATACATTCACTTTATTTTCATTTAGTATTTTGTGCTATCTATTATATAAATCCGTTTATAAAAATTTTCCACCTCTAAAAGCCATTGCTCTTTCAATTATTCCATCTATTGTATTACTAGAATTAAAACCCTATATTTTAATTTGTTTTTTACCATGGGTTTTCATTACAGTTTTTTTTAAAATTATTAATAAAAGTGAAAATCCAGTTGCAAAATTTTTAATTTTGCCTTACTTGCTTATCATTTTTTCATTCTTACTGTATTTTGGCTCGATATTTTTAATTGATTCCTCCGCAGAATATAACACTCAAAAGTTATATAAAACAATTGAAGGGTTTCATACTTGGCATAAAGAGCTTGGTGGGTCAGTTTATGATTTAGGTGAAATTGAATACACGCAATTAGGATTATTGAAAAAGTTTCCCGCAGCGGTAAATGTTTCTTTGTTTAGGCCCTATATTTGGGAATCAAAGACCTTTTTCTCCTTACTAACTGCACTTGAAAGTACCTTTTTTTTCTTGTTTTTTATTTTTGTTTTAATTAAAAGTAAATTTAAACTGTTTAAGATTATTAGAAGTAATGAATTTCTTTTAGGTGCTGCTATATTTGTTTTATTATTTGCTTTTACAATCGGGATTTCAGCTTTTAATTTTGGGGCCTTGGTAAGATTTAAAATACCATTGGTTGCTTTGTTGGCTTTTTTGCTTTTCTTTGTATCGAAGCAATTAAATTCGAATATGATAAAAAACACTTAACGATGATGAATGTTAACAAGCATAAAAAATGTATTCTGTGTGGTTCTAAAGAATTTAGCCTTTTATCAGGTTACGAAGAACATTCATTGGTGAAATGCAGATCTTGTCAGTTTGTTTTTATCGACAAAATACCAACAGAACAAGAGTTGCATGAGCACTATAAAGAATATGCATATGGAACAGAAAATTATTTCTCACCAATTACAATAAAGAAATATAATTTATTGTTGGATGAATTTGAAAAATATAGAAAAACAAATAAACTTTTAGATGTTGGATGTGGTGTTGGATTTTTTCTAACAATTGCAAAAGAAAGAGGTTGGGATGTTTATGGAACTGAATATTAAGAAACAGCAATTAAAATTTGCACTGATAAAGGTATTAAAATGCATGAGGGCAAACTTGATGTTGCTAACTATAAAGAAGAATTTGATGTAATAACCTCTTTTGAAGTGCTTGAACATATAAATAATCAAAATGAGGAGGTTGAAAAATTTCATCATTTATTAAGGAAAGGGGGGCTTTTTTATTGCACAACGCCTAACTTTAATGGCTTGTTAAGATATTATTTAAAGTCAAAATATAATATTATTGGTTATCCAGAGCATTTGACTTATTTTACAAAGAAAACTTTGATATTCTTGTTTAAAAATCATAATTTTGTAAATGTAAAATTTTTATCTACCGGAATTAGTTTGACAAGATTAAGAACATCCAAAGGAATTTCAGAAGAGAAATATGTAGCTGAAACCTCTTCAGATGAAAAACTACGAAAAAAAATGGATAATAGTATTTTTCTTACCTTTGTAAAAAACACAATTGATTTTATTTTTACATTTTTTAATGTTGGTTCGACACTAAAAGGGGATTTTATAAAAAAATAATTTTTGAAGCATGCTTAATAATAAATCAATATTAATTACGGGTGGTACAGGTTCTTTGGGGAAAGAATTAGTGAAAACAATTTTAAAAAGATGGCCACATGTTAGACGTTTAGTAATTTTTTCAAGGGATGAGCAAAAACAATTTCAAATGGCACAAGAGTTTTCTGATTCAGAATTTCCTGCTATGCGCTATTTTATTGGAGATGTGCGTGATTTTCATCGCTTAAAAAGAGCGCTTCATGGTATTGATTACGTGATCCATGCAGCGGCTATGAAACATGTACATATTGCTGAGTACAATCCAGATGAATGTGTGAAAACAAATATTGGTGGGGCTGAAAACTTGATAAATGCATGTCTTGAAACGGATGTCACGCGTGTTGTTGCTCTTTCCACTGATAAGGCTTGCGCACCAATAAATTTGTATGGAGCAACCAAATTAACTTCAGATAAACTGTTTATTGCAGCTAATAACATTAAAGGAACTAAAGATATTAACTTTTCTGTTGTGAGGTACGGCAATGTGATGGGATCCAATGGGTCAGTTATGCCTTTTTTTATGGATAGAAAAAAAACGGGTGTTCTTCCAATAACAGATCCAAATATGACACGCTTCAACATCAGTCTCTCAGAAGGTGTGGAAATGGTTCTTTTTGCACTGGAAAATGCATGGGGTGGAGAATTATATGTTCCAAAAATCCCATCCTATAAAATTACAGATGTTGCAAAAGCAATTGGTCCTGAATGTGAACATAAAGTTGTTGGTATTCGTCCCGGAGAAAAAATACATGAAGAAATGATTACGGCTTCAGACTCATTTACAACTTATGATTTAGGTAATTATTATGTTATATTGCCACAGGTAACAAATTGGAGATTAAATGATTTTATTTTAAAATTCAAAGCAGAACCTGTAAAACAAGGATTTTCCTATAATTCTCTTGATAATAAAGTGTTCTTAAATGTGGAAGAAATTTCCGAACTTATAAAAGAAAATCTACTTTGATGAGTAAGTATTTATGTCTAGATTCAAATCAATTTTTTTCTGATAATTTTAAAATTGTTCCAATTCGCGATGAGGATAAATATGACATAATGCGCTGGAGAAATGAACAGATTTATCATTTAAGACAGGAGAAGTTATTATCTAAGGAGGATCAGGAAACCTATTTCTCAACGGTAGTTTCAAGCTTATTTAAACAAGAAAAACCGAATCAATTATTGTTTTCCTATTTAGAAAATGATATTTGTATTGGCTATGGAGGTTTAGTGCACATCAATTGGATTGATAAAAATGCAGAAATTTCCTTCATTATGAATACTATTCTTGAAAAGAATTATTTCGATTTTCATTGGTTTAATTTTTTATCTTTAATCGAAAAAGTTGCTTTTGATCAGTTGAAATTTCATAAAATTTTTGTTTATGCGTTTGATTTAAGACCTCACTTGTATGAAGCGATTGAAAAAAGTGATTTTAAATGGGAGGCAAAATTGAAAGAACATTGTTTATTTGAAAATAAATTTATTGATGTTTTAATTTACAGTAAAATTAATAAGTAATGCAAATAGGTGTATTATGTAGTGGTAACTTGGGATTTGATTGTTTAAAAAAAATACATTCAGAGAAAGCAATTAATTGTGTGTTGACTGATAAAAAATCCCAAAATATTATTAATTTTTGTCAAAATTTAGATATTCCACTTTTTGTGGGAAATCCAAGAGATGGAAAGGGATTCGATTTCATGAAAAATATTCAACTTGATCTTGTATTATCTATAAATTATTTGTTTTTGATTGATAACGATATAATTAACTATCTTAATAATAACATTGTAAATATACATGGTTCTTTATTGCCTAAGTATCGGGGTAGAACACCACATGTCTGGGCTATAATTAATAATGAAGTAAAAACAGGTATAACAGCACACTTTATTGACGAGAATTGTGATACTGGTGATATTATTGAACAAATTGAAATCCCTATAGATTATGATTTTACAGGGCAAGATTTATTAAACGTTTTTAATTTGTATTATTATGAATTGTTAAAAAAAGTAATTGTAAAATTTGAAAGCAAAAAGATAAGCAGAATAAAACAGAATCATACTTTAGCAACTTATTTTAGCAAAAGAACTCCAGAAGACGGATTAATTAATTGGAATTGGCAAAAAGAACAGATTTATAATTGGGTGAGAGCACTTTCATATCCTTATCCTGGAGCGTTTTCCTTTTATAATGGTGAAAAAATAATTATTGATAAAGTGAAATTTTGTAATTTTGGATTTTCCGACAATCAAATAAATGGAACAATATTAAATTTAGAAAATAACCCTATTATAAAAACGCCTAATGGAGCGATTGAACTAATAACTATTAGAAATTTTGATAAGAAACAGTTCAAATTAAACAGTACTTTTGATGAAAAATGAAGTTTTTATTATCGCTGAGTTATCAGCAAATCACAACGGAAGTTTAGATAATGCATTGAAAACCATTCAAGCCGCAAAAAGGTGTGGTGCTGATGCAATAAAATTACAAACTTATACTGCGGATACGATTACAATTAACTCGGATAAAGAAGATTTTTTGATTAAATCAGGCACGATTTGGGATGGAAAAACTTTACATGATTTATATCAAGAGGCATATACTCCTTGGGAATGGCATGAAGAGTTATTCGATTGTGCCAGAAATGAAGGATTAGTTTGTTTTTCATCACCTTTTGATTTTTCCGCAATTGATTTTTTAGAAAAATTAAATAATCCTATTTATAAAATTGCTTCTTTTGAAATCACCGATATTCCATTAATTGAGTATGCGGCATCTAAAGGGAAACCAATGATTATTTCGACTGGTATTGCTGATTATGAAGATATTAAATTAGCAATAAATACATGCAGGAACGTTGGAAACAATGATATTACCATATTGAAGTGTACATCTTCCTATCCTGCGCCTATTGAGGAAGCAAATTTGGTAATGATGCAAAAAATCAAGAATGATTTTGGAGTAAAAGTTGGATTGTCAGATCATACTTTGGGTATTACTTTGCCAGTAGTTTCCGTTGCTTTGGGTGCTACTGTTATAGAGAAACACTTCATTTTAGACCGGGAAATTGGAGGGCCAGATGCAAGTTTTTCTCTAAATGAAGAAGAATTTACTTTAATGGTTAAATCAGTAAGAGAAGCTGAAAAAGCGATAGGTGTTGAAACGTATGAATTAACTGAAAAGCAAAAGTCTGGTAAAGCTTTTTCTCGCTCATTATATGTTTGTGAAGATATCAAAGAAGGTGATCTATTCACAGAGAAAAACATTCGATCTATTCGTCCTGGATTTGGATTACATCCTAAATTTAAAGCTGAATTTATTGGAAAATTGGCAAATCAAAACATCCAAAAAGGGACAAGGGCTAATTTGAAATTTATTAAAAAGTAATATTTAAGATGAAAAATATTGCAATTATAACAGCTAGAGGAGGAAGTAAACGAATTCCAAATAAAAACATTAAAGATTTTCATGGAAAACCAATCATAGCATACTCAATTGAGGCAGCAATTAATTCAGGGATTTTTGATGAAGTTATGGTTTCTACTGATAGTCTAGAAATTAAACAAATAGCCATTAAATATGGAGCAATAGTGCCATTTTTAAGGTCTGAAAAGAATTCTGATGACTTTTCAACAACTGCGGAAGTAATTAACGAAGTATTATTAGAATATCAAAATAGGGGTGAAAAATTTAAATATGTGTGTTGCTTATACCCAACAGCACCCTTTGTTACAACTGAAAAGTTACAAACAGCATTCAAGACTCTGCAGGAAACTGGGTGTAAATCAGTTTTACCCATTGTTAAATTTGGCTTTCCAATTTTAAGGTCCTTTAAATTAGATGATGAAAATAAAATTCAATTAAACTGGCCTGAAAATGTCAATAAAAGATCACAGGACTTGCCGAATGCTTATCATGATGCAGGTCAATTTTATTTTCTAGAAGTAGATAATTTTTTATGTGAGAAAAAACTTTTCACAGATAATTCAGTTGGATTGGAAATGGATGAGAATGAAGTGCAAGATATCGATAATCTTGTAGATTGGAAATTAGCTGAAATAAAATATTCTTTGTTGAGTAATTTATGATAAGTGCATTATTAATTGGCTGCGGAAATATTGGTGCGAATTATGATTTTAATTCCAATGAAGTGCTTACATACGCCAAAGCTTTTTATTTGAAGGGGATCGATCTTACTCTTTTCGATGTAGACTTGGATTTGTCCAAGAAAGTCGCTAGTAAATATGACTTTAAATATCTAATAAGTAAAGATGAAATCGATTATGCCAACTATGCTATTGTTTGTGTGGCATCTTCCACAAATACACATTTTGAATATTTACAAGAAGCACTAAAACAAAATGTGAAGACCATAATATGTGAAAAACCTATTTCTTTGAATAATTTGGAGTTATCTATTTTAGAGGACTTATACAATAACTCAACTTCGAAGGTTTTTGTGAATTATATTCGCAGATTTCAGCCAGTCTTTAACGAACTGAAATTGGAAATTGAGAAAATAAGAAAAGAAGAAAAACTAATAAAAGTAATTTTCAATTACAAAAAAGGATTTCTAAATAATGCAAGTCATGGGCTTGATTTAATTGAATATCTACTTGACAATAAATTAACCCTGAACAAATACAATTTACTTGAAAAAGAATTTGATTTTTTTAAAAATGATCCTACTTGTTCATTTTTTATAAAAGAAAATGATTTTGTCCTGAACATTATTGGTTTTTCGAATGTTGATTTTTCAGTTTTTGAAATGACAATTTATTATGAAAAAACTATTTTTTCTATTATGAATTCGGGTAATGAAGTAACTATAAAAAAGCAAGATTTTGTTTATTTTCATAAGGAAAATGGGATAAAAAATTATATGCTTCCGATAATTGATTTAATTTTGGCATCAAATTCAAATCAGGACATAAAAGATAATTTTTTTTCGAGCTTGGAGTTAAATGAAAAAATGAACTTAATGATACATTAAAATGGCGAAACTAGCAATTAATGGAGGAGCAAAGATAAGAACTAAACTTTTCCCAAGTTACAATACGATTGGTATTGAAGAGAAAAATGCAGTGATGAAGGTATTGGAGTCTGGAAATCTATCTCAATATTTGGGCGCATGGCATGAGGATTTTTTTGGCGGACCTAATGTTCAGAAGTTTGAATTGAATTGGAAAGATGTTTTTCAAGTCAAAAATGCCATATCGGTTAACTCAAACACTTCTGGTTTGTTCACTGCAATAGGTGCCATTGGTATTAATCCAGGAGACGAAGTTATCGTTTCACCTTATTCAATGAGTGCTAGTGCTATTGCTCCACTGGTTTATGGAGGAATCCCAGTATTCGCAGATGTGGATGCCAATTCATTATGCATGTGTCCCGAAAGTATCGAAAAATGTATTACTCCAAGAACTAAAGCCATAATTATTGTTCACATAATGGGACATCCAGCTAATATGGATGAAATAATGAAAATTGCGAAACAACACAATTTGAAAGTTATTGAAGATTGTGCGCAGGCCCCTTTAGGGACGTATAAAAATCAACTATTAGGTTCTATTGGTGATATTGGAGTTTTTAGCTTAAACTATCACAAACATATTCACACGGGGGAAGGAGGAGTGATTGTCACGAATGACGATGAAATAGCATTTCGTTGTCAAATGATTAGAAATCATGCGGAGAATATTGTAGGGCCAAAAGAAATTCAAGATTTAACGAACATGATTGGATTCAATTATCGAATGACCGAAATTGAATGTGCAATTGGGATAGAGCAATTAAAAAAATTACCTTTCCTTTTGGAAGAAAGATTAAAAAATGTTGCGTTTTTTGATGAAAAGATAAAACAATTTCCAGCATTGAAAATTCAAGAAACACAGATGGAAGGAAATAGACATTGCTACTATACATATCCAATCTTTTTTAATAGTGACATTGCAGGGATACATAGAAATAAATTTGTTGATGCTCTAAAAGCAGAGTTGCCTACTGCCCACCTAAGAGAGTCCACGACCTTAATTGGCTGTGGCTATGTAAAACCCCTTTATCTTTCTCCAATTTACCAGCAAAAGTCCTCTCCAGCATTTTTATTAAATGAAAACACGAGAAATGTGAACTATTCGCAAGGAATTTGCCCTATTGCTGAAGACATGCATTTTAATAAACTATTTTATCATGAATTTATGAGACCAGGAATGACTCGAAATGATTTGGAAGATGTTACAAATGCTTTTGAAAAAGTTTATGAAAACTTAAATGAACTCAAGTGATTTTTATGCTGAATTCAAAGGAAAGGGATTAATTTTCTTTAGTGATCCTTCCGCCGCTAAGACAGCATTGGCATTTGCATATAATTTAAAGCGGTTTCAACGAAATATTGAGTTTCTTATTTTTACTAACAAAGAATATTCTTTTTTCAAAGAGTGGGAATTGAAAATAAACATTTCTGAATTTGTTGATGAAAAAATGTTTGAATCTGTTGATTGGGTTTTTACTGGTACTTCACATCCAGAATCATCAAATAGTTTTGAAATTAAACATATAAAAATTGCTTTAGAAAAGGGTATCCAAATTTTTTCATTTGTCGATCAAATTGCAAATGTTAAGGTGAGATTTTTGTTAAATAACAAACTATATCTTCCGCATAAAATACTTGTGCCTGATTTATTTTCAGCTAATAGTTTAATTGTTCAAGAAATACCAAGTTTAATCATTGAGGTTCTTGAAAATCCCTATCTCTTTTTTATTCAACAATTCTGGAAATCAAAAATTTCAAGGACCGAATTTTCCAACTATTATAATTTTTCGAATTCAATAAAAAAAATAATTGTTTATGCACCTGATCCTCTAACCTTAAGAGGTGTTGACAAAAGGCTGGGGTTCAATGAGTTTGAAGTTTTTGAACAATTAATTAATTTTTTAAGATCAAATAGCAACTTCGCTCTTTTAGTCAAACTTCATCCGCTGCAGGAAAATAGAAATAGATTTATTTTTTTGAAAGGAGACCTAACGAATATTTTTATTGATTTTGAAAATAAGATTGATAATCTTGATTTGGTTTATTATTCCGATTATGTGATTGGTTTTTATTCAAATTTTTTAATTGAAGCAAGTAAACTAAATGAAAATATTATTAGATATTTCCCAAAGAATGGTACAGTAGATGTCTTTAATCATTTGAAATTCGGAATAAAAGTTAATTCCTATCAAGAATTAATTAAAGTCTTGAGATAAAATAAAAAAAATATTTCTATCTTAGCGCTAAAAAAGAATTTATTATGACTTTTTTAGAATCAAAGAATTTAATTTTCAGACCATTAGAAGAAGCCGATGTTTTTGGTAATTATTCAAAGTGGTTAAATGATCAAGAAATTGTTTTCTTTAATTCTCACGGTAGATTTCCGCAGACGAGAGAATCACTTTTGCAATATATTCAAAGTAAATCACAAGATACTAGGCAACTTGTTTTAGCAATTGTTTACAAGGAAACGAATATGCATATTGGCAATATTAGTTTGCAATCAATAAATTGGATTGATCGAAATGCAGAAATTGCTTTCTTGCTTGGAGAAAAACTATTTTGGGGAAAAGGAGTCATGTTTGAAGCTGGAAACGTTTTGTTAAATCATGCATTTAACTCTTTAAATTTGCATAGAGTATATTGTGGTACATCCTCACAAAATATTGGAATGCAAAAGCTTGCGATTAAACTTGGTATGATGCAAGAAGGTGTTCAAAAAGATGCAATTTTTAAAAATGGTAAATACCAAGATATTTTTACCTATGCGAAATTGAATAACGACAAATGAAATATTGTAAAACTTGTCTCCAACCTGACACAAGACCAGGTACAAAGTTCGATGAAAAGGGGATTTGTCCCGCCTGTAACTATCATAAAAGTTTAAAACTTGTTGACTGGGACGAAAGAAAAAAGGAATTGCAAGAAATAATAAATTTCGGCAAATCAAATAATTCTTCAGGGTATGATTGTATTATTGGAGTAAGCGGGGGAAAGGATAGCCTTAGGCAAGCAATATTCGTAAAAGAACAATTAAAAATGAATCCATTATTGGTTTGTTTAAGTTATCCACCAGAGCAAGTAACCCAGCGAGGTGTTGATAATATCTCAAACATGATAAAACTTGGATTTGATTGTGTTTCTATAAATCCTGCACCTGTAATATGGCGGAATTTAATGCGTAAAAGTTTTTTTGAATTTACAAATTGGTGCAAATCTACTGAACTTGCCTTGTTTAGCAGTGTGCCAAGATTAGCAATTGCGTATCAAATACCTCTCATTTGGTGGGGTGAAAACGTGGCGTTACAGCTCGGCGATTTAAATGTATTGGGTAAATCAGGCAGTGATGGGAATAATATTCGAAAGACTAATACATTAGGTAATGGTGATATGACTTGGATGTTGGATGGTGAATTTAAAAAAAGCAATTTACTTCAGTATGTTTATCCCTCTGAAAAAGAAATGGTTGATGCAAAATTGAAAATCACATTCTTGGGCTACTTTTGGAAGGATTGGTCATTAATTGATAATGGAAATTTTTCTGCCTTAAGAGGTTTAGAAATAAGGAAAGAGCATCCGAAAGATATTGGCGATCCCTTTGGAATAACATCATTAGATGAGGAATGGGTTGGTATGAACCAAATGATAAAATACTTGAAATTCGGTTTTGGAAGAGTAACGGATTATGCAAATGAAGAAATTCGAAATAAGAGAATTTCGAGAGAGGATGCTATAAAATTGGTAGAAAAGTTTGATGGAAATTGTTCAGATAAATACATAATAAGTTTTTGCGATTACATCGGAATTACCGTGTGTGAGTTTTGGGAACAAGTAGATAAATCTGTCAATAAAGAATTGTTTTATAAGGAAAATAACAAATGGATTCCAAAATTTAAAGTAGGTTAAATGAGATTAAATCAAAGAATTGCGATCATAGATTATGGAATTGGAAATATCTTTTCGATACTTAATTCAATAAATTACTTAGGTTATAGAAATGTGATTTTGACAAATAAAGAATTGGATTTGAAAAAATCTGACGTTCTTATCTTGCCAGGTGTTGGGGCCTTCGATGAAGCTATAAAAACAATAAAAGAAAAAAATTTACATCATATTTTAAATGAATTAGTTTTAGTTCAAAAAAAGAATATTTTGGGAATTTGTGTTGGGATGCAAATGTTGTCAGAGGGTTCTTATGAAAATGGTTGGAATGAAGGATTAAATTGGATTGAAGGAAAAGTAAAAAAACTTGATTTAGGCGAAAATTTTACTGTTCCGCATGTTGGTTGGAATAATATTTCTGTAAAAAGTGAAAATCCACTATTTTCAAATATGGACGCAATTGAACCTCATTTTTATTTTGACCACAGCTATCATTTTGACACAACTATTGATAATATTTCAAGTATTTGTGAATATGGAATTAATATAGTAAGCTCAGTTCAAAAAGATAATATTTATGGTGTTCAATTTCATCCTGAAAAAAGTCAGAAAAATGGCTTAAAGTTGTTTAGAAGTTTTTTTAATTCCATCTAATTTATGTTGAAAAAAAGAATTGTTGCAACCTTGATTGTTAAAGATTATATTGTTGTTCAGAGTATTGGTTTTAATAGATATCTACCGATTGGTCGACCTGAAATTGCTGTTGAATATTTAAATCAATGGGGAATTGATGAAATTATTTATTTAGACATTTCTGCTAGAGCTAATAAAACGGGGCCTAATTTTGAAATAGTAAAGAAAGTAGCGAAAAAATGTTTTGTTCCATTAACAATTGGTGGCGGAATCAACAATATTAAGCAAATAAAAGAACTAATTAAAACAGGCGCCGATAAGGTGTGTTTCAATAATATTTTATTTTCTAATCCAAAGATAATTTCTGAAACAGCTTCATTGTTTGGAAATCAATGTGTGGTTGTATCAGTTGATGTTGTGAGGAAAGACGGGAAATATTATGTTTACGACTACTTGTTAAAAAAAAGTAGTCAATACGAGTTACTAGATTACCTTTTTTTGCTGAAAAACTTTGAAATTGGAGAAGTTTTTTTAAACTCTGTTGATAGAGATGGCAGTTATTTAGGCTATGATACTGATTTAATTAATTTAGTTTGTAATAATGTTCGTTTACCAGTTATTTGTTCTGGTGGAGCAAAAAACGCATCAGATATTTCTAAGGTGCTTCTAGAAACAAATGTCTCAGGTGCCTCAGCTTCAAACTTTTTTCATTTCACTGAACATTCGGTTAATATTACAAAAAAGTATATATCTGAGTATAATCTTATAAGAGTTGATAACTTAATTAATTATTACGATAGTGAATTAGATGAAAATATTAGACTTCTAAAAAAGGATGATTTAATTTTGGAAAAAATGCTCTTTGAAAAAATAATACCTGAAAAAATATGAAAAAGTGTAAAAGGTGTTTTTATAATGAAAATCATGCATTAAATATTGTTTTTGATGATGAAGGAGTATGCAGTGGTTGTAAAATTCACGAAGAAAAAGATATTATAGATTGGAGTGAAAAATCAATAGAATTAGAAAAAATATTAAATGAATTCAAGAACACTTCCGGAAATAATTACGATTGTATTATTCCAGTTTCTGGTGGTGGTGATTCATATTTTATTGTTGATGTTATCAAAAACAAATACAAAATGAATCCATTATTGGTCACTTACAACAAGCAATTTAATACTGAAACTGGGGTTGATAACTTAGCAAATTTGAGAATAAAATTTGATTGTGATATTTTAACATTAACTATTAACCCTGAAATTGTAAAAAAAATTACGAGAGCTACCTTAAGAAAGTTGGGTAGTATGTATTGGCATTGTATTGCTGGTCAAACAGTTTTTCCTGTTCAAATAGCTGTAAGATTTAAAATTCCATTAATAATTTGGGGTGCACATCAAGGAATAGATCAAGTAGGCATGTTCTCCCATCATGATAGGGTTGAAATGACTCGTAAATATAGAAGAGAGCATGATTTGATGGGCTTGGAAGCAGAGGATTTGATTGATGAATTTGATGGTATTACTGAACTTGATGTGATGCAATATAAATACCCAAATGATAAGGAAATAGAAATGGTGGGTGTAAGAGGCATATATTTAAATAATTATATTAGATGGGATTCATTGAGCCAGCATAAAATAATGGAGCAAAAGTTTGGTTTCAAGCCAGCCAAGCAAAATCGAACTTTTGATTATTACAATAATGTTGATTGCTTTAATTACAACGACATTCATGACTACATTAAATTTATTAAACATGGTTATT